>NZ_JAMYKW010000015.1:0-131095 GCF_040317555.1 Mesorhizobium sp. M1406
CGGTTTTTCTCCTCCATTTCTAGCTCTCAATAACTCGCTCGGCCCGCCGCTCGCCCCCCCCCCGTTTCTTCCTGCCGTTGACTTGCTATCGCGCCATCAAGACCGGCAGCGACCGAACGTCGATCCTCGACTTGGCGACACCCCCGAAAATCCGCTCAGCGGCGAGCTTCAGATCGCCCTCGCCCTGGCTCGGTCCGGACGCCGCAAACTCCTCGTATCGCTGCGCAAGCGGAAGTGAGAAGGGCTGGTGGGTTCATTGCGCTGAATCAAACATCTTTGGTGCAGCGCCACTTGATCCGCATCAACGTGCTCGCGAACCAAGGTTGTAGGCTTCAGCCAATCAGTCGGGGAAACGCAGATGAAATTTTCGATCGCGCTGGCGCTCGCGGGTTTGGCTTTGAATGCGGCCGCCGCCCAGGAACTGGGCGATGGCGAGGCTGAATACATGAACTCATGTGCCGTCTGCCATGGTCCCGAGGGCAGCGGCGATGGACCGCTCGGCGACGAATTGGTGAAGCGCCCGGCTGACCTCACCCGTCTTTCGAAAGACAACGGCGGCGAGTTCCCCTACTGGCGCGTTTTCGCGGTGATCGATGGCCGCACCATGGTGCCGGAGCATGGCGATCGGGACATGCCGGTCTGGGGTCGCCAATTCCTCCCCGATGACGCCAGGAAATACGGCCCAAACGCTGGAGAGATCGTCACCACGGAACGGATTCATGAGCTGGCTGGTTATGTCCAGACATTGCAGCAATAGCACGCCGGATTGGAAACGCTTGCGCGCGACACCGGCACAAGGAGGCAGACATGATCGTTGAGAACCAGCAAGCCGCTGTCGCGTTTCTGCTCGATCCTGCTTCATATGGCACGACCGAGCCGGTCGAGGCGATCGAAACCCATATCTCGCGTATCTTTCTGATCGGCCGGCGGGCCTACAAGATGAAACGCGCGGTCAAGCTGCCCTATGTGGATTTCTCGGCGCCGGCGCTCAGGCTTGCCGCTTGCGAGAAAGAGGTGGAACTCAACGCGAAGACCGCACCCGGCCTGTATCTGGGGGTGCGTCGCATTACGCGCGAAGCCGACGGCAAACTGGCTTTCGATGGCACCGGCCAAATGGTCGACGCGGCGATCGAGATGGTCCGCTTCGACCAGTCGAAGCTTCTCGATCGTATGACAGCCGCCGGAGAATTGTCGCCGGCGCTGATGACCGCGGTTGCGCGCATGATCGTCGGCTACCACCGTACCGCCCCGACGATCCACCATGGCAGCGGCTCAACCAATCTGGCGAGTGTGCTGGACATCAATGAGGCCGGCTTTGCGACCAGCCATGTTTTCACAAAACCGGAGATCGAGACTTTTGCCGAGGCCTTCCGCACCGCCCTCGCCCGGCATTCCGGATTGCTCGACCGCCGGGAAGCAGCAGGTAAGATCCGCCGGTGCCATGGCGATCTGCATCTGCGCAACATCTGCCTTTTCGACGGCGAGCCCCGCCTCTTCGATTGCATCGAATTCAACGACCAGATTGCAACTGTCGACGTCCTCTACGACCTTGCCTTCCTGTTGATGGACCTTTGGCATCGCGGTTTTCCGCAGCTCGCCAATCTTGTGATGAATCGCTATCTCGATGAGGCTGACGACGAGGACGGGTTCATCCTGCTGCCTTTTTTCATGGCGGTGCGGGCTGCCGTGCGCGCCCATGTCACCGCGACGCAAGTCGAGGAAGGCAGTGTCGATTCCGACACGTTGACTGCCGAGGCGAGATCCTATTTCGACCTTGCCAGAAACTTCCTCCAGGAAGCACCGCCGCGGCTCGTTGCCATCGGCGGCCTCAGCGGTTCCGGCAAGACGACCGTTGCGGAGGCGCTCGCCGCCCATGTCGGCGCGCCGCCCGGCGCCCGCATTGTCGAAAGCGACCGTATCCGCAAGGCCATGCACGGAGTGCCGGCCGAGACCAGGCTGCCGGATAGAGCCTATCGACCAGAGGTCTCCGACCGCGTCTACCGCGAAATGGCGTGGCGGGCCGGCCTGATCCTCGCGGAGGGTGGATCGGTTGTCGCTGATGCCGTGTTTGACAGGCCTGCCGATCGTGACCGTATCGAGAAGGCGGCACGTGACAGGGGCGTGGCTGTCGCCGGATTCTGGCTGGAAGCCGATCCGCTTGTTCTCTGGCAACGGGTCAGCGAGCGCAAGGGGGGTCCTTCAGACGCCACCATCGATATCCTCTCGCGGCAATTGCAGCGAAATGCCACTCAATCTACCTGGCGAAAGGTCGACGCTGGTCGGGGGCCTACCGATATCGTCTCGGAGTTGAGAAGGTTTTCCGATAGCGGTACCTTCGAAACCCTGCGCACAGCCTCCTGACTGCAAGGTGATCGACCTCAACGGAGATCGAGCGTTGTGCCGGCCCGACTTGATCGCGATCACCGGCTTGACGCGTGCCGCCGCACGGGCGGCCGAGATGAATTTGCGCGGATTGGGAATTGCCCGTTGCCGGTGCGCTGCTTCAGGAGGGGATCGACGTAGCGGTCATCCTGAATGCGTTGCGCGCCCTTGGCGATGGACATCTCGGGCGCGCATAGTGGACGATATCAAAATCGGTGAATGGCCATGGCACAGCAGAATCTGGTGGTTTGCGGCAAATGCGGTGGGATCAACCGCCTGCCGCCGGCCCGCAATGCAATGGAGGCGAAATGCGGAAAGTGCGGGACCAGGCTATTTTCGGGGCACCCTGAAGACGTCGACGCCGCGACTTTCGATCGTCAGATCGCGCGCGGCAGCCTGCCCGTTGTCGTCGACGTCTGGGCACCCTGGTGCGGCCCCTGCAAGATGATGGCACCGGCCTATGAAGCGGCGGCAACTGAACTCGAGCCGCATGTTCGCCTGATCAAGCTCAATTCCGAAAATGAGCAGGCTGTCGCCGCAAGGCTCGGAATTCGCAGCATCCCGACCATGATCCTCTTTCATGGCGGGCGCGAAATCGCGCGCACATCCGGCGCAATGACAGCGGGCCAGATTGTCAGGTGGATTCGCGACCGCTTGCCGACGATCACCGCTTGAAAGTCGCCGCGCAATGGAGGGCTGGCAGCTCATTTCGGCGGCTGCGGCGTGCTGGCAAGTTCGGCGCTGGCAGGCATGTTCGATGTCGATATCTCGGTGCTCAGTGCGTTGCGGTGGTCAAGCAGTCGGTCCCCGTCGACACTATCGGTCAGGCCGGCGCTGGGGGCAAATGCGATCGGCCGGCTGTCGCTGGCGGCATTTGCCGGTCCAATCAGGTTCTGGTTGCCGCTGGCCGGCGCGACCCTGGTCGCCGCGCCCGCCGGCTACGGCGCCATGTTGTTGGTCAGCCCTTGATAGAAGCACGGTTGTCGAGCCTCCTTTGATACGGATCAAGGGCCAAGGCCCTCTACCGTTCTATGGGACTCCAATGAAAGGAGTTTGCCATGACAAGTTTGAAGGACCTCACCCCCAACTTCCGCCATGTTCGGTTGCTGCTCGCCCGCGAAAAAGGCCATCCGGAAGGTGATCGCGAGGAGGGCTACGATGTGCTCGCCCCATTGACTGGCGAAGGCCGGCTCGATGCGAAAGAGTGGAAATCGCACAAGGCTTCTTGCCGTGTTCGCCGGTTTCGCAATGGCGAGGAAGATCTGATCGGCCGGCTGAGGCGCAAGCCTGGCGGGCAATGGTATTTCGACTATGCCGAAGGCGATCGCGACGACGAGATCGGCTTTCATCTCGGCGATGAGCGGTTCGTGACCGGCGAATATGTGTCGATCGCGCGCAACGGCACCATGCACACCTACCAGGTGGCACAAGTGGAACGGCCTTGACCCGTTTGGGGCAAACTCCCTGGAGGTAAACCATGTCGCGACGCGTCCTCATCGTAGTCGGCCACCCCGATCCCGCCCCGGACCGACTCTGCCGCGGTCTTGCCCAGGCCTACGGCGAGGGCGCGGAACAGGCAGGACACGCCGTCCGCCGGGTCGATCTGGCAGCAATCGAATTTCCGATGCTGCGCACGATGCGGGATTTCGAACACGGCGTAATCCCGGAGAGCCTCAGGGATGCCGCCGAAGCGATCGTCTGGGCCGAGCACATTGTCTTTGTCTTCCCGCTATGGCTCGGAACGATGCCGGCCATGCTCAAGGCATTTCTGGAGCAGGTAATGCGACCAGGAACAGCCTTTGCGTACCCAGACAAGGGCAGCGGGTTCACCAGGACGCTGCTCCGCGGCCGCTCCGCGCGCGTCCTGGTGACGATGGGCATGCCTTCTGTTCTTTACCGCCTATGGTTCCTCGGACACGGCATCGCCGGCATGCGGCGAAGCATCCTGCATTTTGTCGGCATCAGTCCGGTGCGCGAGACCTTGTTCGGCATGGTCGCTGGCGCCAGCGATGCAAAGCGGGCGAAGTGGATCCGACAGATGCGCACGCTCGGCGAGCGAGCGCTTTAGGCCAGCGATCCTGATACCCGAGCAGCAACGCGACACCACCATTTGCTGCCAAAATCGATTTGACCCGCGTCAAGGCCGCCGGCTCTTTTCCCGGCTTCATTACCACCCATCAGAGCCTTCAAATTTTGGGAGAGCATCATGACTACGGCTGATTTCAACATCCCTGTTCGCAAAGTCGCGACCGCGGCGCCAACGAAACTTCGACTGGGTTCCCTGACCGCATTGGTGATCGGTTCGATGGTCGGCTCCGGCGTGTTCAGCCTGCCGCAGAATATGGCGGCAGGTGCTGGTCCCCTCGCAATCCTGATTGGCTGGGCCATCACCGCGGTCGGCATGCTGGCGCTGGTCTTCGTCTATCAATCGCTTGCAACCCGCAAGCCCGAGCTCGACGCCGGGCCTTACGCCTACGCCAAGGCCGGCTTCGGTCCCTTCATCGGCTTCACCAGCGCGTGGGGCTATTGGATCAGTGCCTGGGTCGGCAACGTCTCCTACGCGGTGATCGTGTTCAGCGCCCTGTCCTACTTCTTTCCCGCGTTCGGCGACGGAAACACCTGGCAGGCGGTGCTCGGCGCATCGATCCTTTTGTGGCTGATCCATATCCTGGTTCTCGCCGGCATCCGGCAGGCGGCGATCATCAACCTCATTGTAACGGTGGCGAAGATCGCTCCGATCGTCTTGTTCGCCGGGGTTGTTGCCGTTGCCTTCAAACTGCAAGTCTGGTCCCTCGACTTCACGGGTCTGGGCAACGCCAGTCTCGGCTCGATCACCGCACAGGTGAAAAGCACAATGCTGGTGACCCTGTGGGTGTTCATCGGCATCGAAGGCGCCAGCGTATTTTCCGGCCGGGCCGAGCGCCGCAAGGACATTGCCATGGCGACAATTCTCGGTTTCTTCACCTGCCTTGCGCTCTACGCTCTGGTGTCGCTGCTGTCGCTCGGCATCCTCAGCCAACCTGAACTCTCCGCGCTGAAGAACCCATCAATGGCGGGCGTATTGGAGGCGGTTGTCGGTCCCTGGGGCGCTATCCTCATCAACATCGCGCTTGTGGTGTCGGTGGTCGGCGCCTTCCTGAGCTGGACGTTGCTTGCAGCCGAAATTCCCCATGTCGCCGCCAAGGACGGGACAATGCCGAAATTCTTCGGCCGGGAAAGCGAGCGTGGCGTGCCCTCGATCTCCCTTCTGATTACCAATCTGCTCGTCCAGGCGTTCCTGCTGATCACACTTTTCGCACAAAGCACTTATCAAGCGCTGTTCTACATCGCGTCGGCCGCAATTCTGGTGCCCTACATCTTTTCCGGAGCCTACGCCGCCAAGCTCGCGCTGACCGGAGAAAGCTACGAGAGCAATGAACAACGCGCCGGTCCGCTTTTCGCGGGGTTGCTGGCAACGGTCTATGGTTTGTGGCTCGTGTACGCAGCGGGACCTGCATACCTGTTCATGTGCGCGATCCTTTATGCGCCCGGCATCATCTTCTACGTGTGGGCGCGCCGCGAAACCGATCAGCGTGTGTTCCATCCTGCCGAAGCAGCCCTCGCCGCAACCCTCATCGCTGTCGCCATCCTCGCCGTCTACGAGATGTGGACCGGCGCCGTCAGCCCGCTGTGAGAGAAGCGGCGCGATGACAAGCCTGGGTGTGCATTCCGAAGTCGGCCGTCTGCGCGAGGTGATGGTCCATCGCCCGGATCTCAGCCTGCGCAGGCTGACACCGGAGAACTGCAAGGCGCTGCTTTTCGACGATGTGCTGTGGGTCAAGCGGGCTCGCCAGGAGCACGATGTCTTCGTCGATGCGTTGCGTGAACGCGGCGTGCTGGTGCATTCCTTCGGGCAACTCCTGGCTGAGACGATGAGCCTGAACAAGGCCCGCGACTGGCTTCTCGACCGCCGGGTGCATCCCGGCGTCGTCGGGCTCGACATGGTCGACGAGATGCGCGGATGGCTCAACGAGATGCCGTCAGAGTTGCTCTCGTCTTACCTTGTCGGCGGCATTGCCCGGGCGGAGCTTCCTTTCGAGCCCAAAGGGCTGACCGGAAGAACGCTGGCCCCCCAGGATTTCGTACTGCCGCCGCTGCCGAACCAGCTTTTTACCCGCGACAGTTCCTGCTGGATCTACGGCTCGGTTTCCGTCAATTCCATGTACTGGCCCGCCAGGCGCCCGGAAGCGGCCAATGTCGAAGCCGTCTACCGCTTCCATCCCCGCTTCCGCGACGGCGGTATTCCTTTCGTCTCACCAGATCTGGGCACTGGTACCAGCCTGGAAGGCGGAGATGTCATGCCGATCGGTGGCGGAACGGTCCTCGTCGGCATGGGGGAGCGTACCACGCCGCAAGCCGTGGGTGACCTTGCGCGCAGCTTGTTCGCTGCCGGTGAAGCGACACGCGTGATTGCCGCCCTGATGCCGCGGGACCGCGGTTTCATGCATCTCGATACCGTCTTCACCTTCTGTGATCGTGACCTTGTCACCGTATACCCGCCGGTGGTGGACCGGTTGCGCACCTTCTCGCTGCGGCCAGGCGACGGAAAAGCGGCGGTCGAGGTCACGGATGAGACGAAACCGTTCACGGCTGTGGTTGCCGAAGCCCTTGGACTGAAGTCGCTGCGGATCATCGCCACCGGCGGCGACCGCTACGAAGCTGAGCGCGAGCAGTGGGATGACGGCAACAATGTCGTTGCGGTCGAGCCCGGCGTGGTCATCGGCTACGACCGCAACGTCTACACCAACACACTCCTGCGCCGCGCCGGAATTGAAGTGATCACGGTCGAAGGCGCCGAGCTTAGCCGCGGCCGCGGCGGCGGTCACTGCATGACCTGTCCGATTGTCCGCGACCCGATTTGACCCGAAAGGAAATCCCCATGGCGATCAATCTTCATGGCCGCTCCGTCCTGACCCTGGACGACCTCACGGCCGACGAGATCCGGTTTCTTCTCAAGCTCGCCGCCGATCTCAAAGCGGCCAAGCTCGCCGGGCACGAGATACCGCGGCTTGTCAGAAAGAATGTCGCCCTGATCTTCGAGAAGGATTCGACGCGCACACGCACGGGTTTCGAGGTGGCGGCCTACGATCAGGGCGCCCACGTCACTTACTTTGGCCCCACCGGCAGCCATATCGGCCACAAGGAATCCATGAAGGACACCGCCCGCGTGCTTGGCCGGATGTACGATGCGATCGAGTATCGCGGCTTTGGCCAGCACCAGGCCGAACTGCTTGCCGCGCACGCCGGCGTGCCGGTCTACAACGGTCTCACCGACGAGGCGCATCCGACGCAGATCCTCGCCGACCTCATGACCATGCGTGAATTCACGCACAAGCACCTGTCGGATATGACCGTCACCTTCGTCGGTGAAGGTCGGGACAATGTCGCGCTGTCGCTGGCACTCGGAGCAGCCAAGGTCGGCATCGACATGCGCATCGCATCGCCGAGGGAGCTTTGGCCGGACGAGGAATTCTGTGCCCATGTCCGGGACCTGGCAGACCGCGGCGGTGGCCGTTTCCGGCTCGACGAGGATGTGGCTGGCTGCGTCCAGGATGCCGATTTCATCTACACCGACGTTTGGATGTCGATGGGCGAGGACAAGTCGGGCTGGGCCGAGCGCATTCGCCTTCTGATGCCCTATCGTGTCACCAGCGAGGTTATGGCTGCCTCCGGCAATCAACACGTCAAGTTCATGCACTGCCTGCCGGCGTTCCACGACACCGATACCGAGATCGGTGCCTTCATTGCGAAGGAATACGGTATCGACTGCATGGAGGTCACCGACGAGGTGTTCGAGTCGGGTGCGTCGATCGTCTTCGACCAGGCCGAAAACCGCATGCACACGATCAAGGCCTTGCTCGTCGCCACGATCGGCAACTGAGATGCGGATCGTCGTTGCGCTCGGCGGAAACGCACTGCTGCGCCGTGGCGAACCCATGACGGCCGGGAACCAGCGTGCCAACATCGTGCGCGCTGCGGCTGTATTGGCGGATCTGATCGGCGAAGGGCACTCGATCATAATAACGCATGGCAACGGACCGCAGGTGGGACTTCTGGCCCTCCAGGCCGCAGCAACTTCAGATGGCCGCACATTTCCACTCGATGTGCTTGGCGCCGAAAGCGCAGGCATGATCGGCTACGTCATTGAGCAGGAACTCGGCAATCTCCTCAAAGAGAGGCTTTTCGCGACCCTGCTGACGCAGGTGAAGGTCGATCCGCACGATCCTGCTTTCGCTCACCCGACGAAGCCTATCGGCCCGGTCTACGACGAGGCAACGGCACGCAAGCTTGCCATCGAACGCCGCTGGCGGATTGCGCCCGATGGCGACAAATGGCGCCGTGTCGTGCCCTCGCCCAGGCCGCTGGAGATCTTGGAAGCTGCTGTGATCTCGTTCCTTGTCGAACGCGGTGTGATCGTCATCTGCACCGGCGGCGGCGGGGTTCCAGTGATAGCCCGGGTAGATGGCAGTCTTTGCGGCGTGGAGGCCGTCGTCGACAAGGATCTGGCAAGCTCGCTTCTTGCGCGTCAATTGAAGGCCGACATGCTGCTGTTGCTGACCGATGTCGACGCCGTCTATGTCGACTACGGAACGGCGACTGCTCGGGCGCTCCGGCGCGTGAGCCCCAAGGAACTATCCGGGAAGAATTTTCCGGCCGGCTCCATGGGACCGAAGGTCAGCGCTGCAATCGAATTCATTGAAGCGACAGGCAAGCCTGCGGCAATCGGCAAGCTTGATGACGCCGTAGAAATTGTGACGGGCGAACGCGGCACCTGGTTCGAAGCCGACGCTCTGCCCTCACCCATCGAGCCTCGGAGGTTTTAGGCAGCCACGACACCGACGACATAATTCTTGCCGTAGGCTTTGGCGCATTTCGGACATGTCGTGTAGAAGAAGTACACGTCACTTGGCTCGGTGTTTCGAGCACGCGCAATCTGCCGCATCTCCTCATCCCAGGTCCTCGCCTGGCTGAACGGGCCCTCGAACACCTTCGTTATGAGGTCTCCAGTCAGCGTAGTGATCTTCTCGCCGGGCACAGGCTTCGAAACCGCAAACAGATGCTCGCTGCTCCAGGGTGAGATGTCCCTGCTGAGCACAATGAACTGATCTTCGTCGGAGGCGCCGGCGTCGTCCATGTGCTTGTTAACGCGCGCGAACACGCTGCCCATATTCATCGGGATGTGCATGACGCTGTGGGTTGTGGCTTTGACAAACCGCTTGTCCTTGAAGTGCAGTTCCTGGCTGTCCCAACCCTCGGGATTGAACTTGGGGCAGCAACCGGTTGTGTTGACACTCGCGTCGTATCGAGGCGTTTCATTCGTCTTCATGGCTGCTCCTCATTTGAACAGCCATCTGACGGGCATTGAGCCCAGCCATCATTGATCCTTGTCAAGACGGCACTGAATCCCGATCGAAGCGCATCAAGGCGGCCACCGCCCTTGTTCCTCGACTACCTTCAATCGGACAACTGAAACCGAGCAAAGGGCCTGTGCAACGACTTTGGTCGAGACGCTGCCGAGGTGACGGCGGATTGCCGACGACGCTCGGGCTCCAACGACGATGTGTCCGACGTCATTGTGCTCGGCGTAGTTGAGGATCGCATCGGCGGGACTGACCGCCTCAAGCACGTGATAGCTGATGCGGTCTTCCGGCAAATGCAGTGGACGAGCCCACTCCTTCATCGCGACGAGCCGCTTCAGGTAAACCGAGCGCCCGGTCTCATCCGCTGCCGGCGTCCCGCCGATGATTTCGGTTTTCAGGACCGTCACGCAGGCCAACCAGGAATCCTCTCGCGAGGCAAGCACGCGGGCGGTTTCGTTGAGAACCTCGCCTGCCAGCGCATCGCCGCCATTGGCCAGATCGACCGCGGCAAGGACAATTGAAGGGCCGGCGTGTGTCCTCGACGAGGTCGACCTACCGACAAGCGATCTGTCATCGGTCTTGCGAAACAGCTTGGCGATGGCGGCCCACAGCCCCTCGTCCCGGGGCTTGCGCTTGGCAATCACCACCTGATCCGGGTTCTTCAGATCGGACAAAACATGCGCCGCCTCGGTATATCGTTGAGACCTGTCGACCTCCATGCATCGCAGGATGATGGCCTCCAGCCACCGCGGAACGGTTTCGTTGATGTCTCGCGGCGGCTTGGGCGCATGATAGAGCCTGCGCTTCATTCCCGCGAAAGTCGCCGGTCGCCCGAACGGCTCCTCGCCCGTAGCCAACTGATAAAGGATGCAACCCAGTGCGAACAAGTCGCTCGCGGGATCGGATCGTTCGCCAAGCACCTGTTCCGGCGCAATATAGGCGGCGGTGCCCATCGGCACCGAGCTTTCCGCGCCGAGAAGATCGGGAAGCTCTGCATGCCAGGCGAGCCCGAAGTCGAGAAGCACCGCGCCGCGCTTGGCGAGAATGATATTCTCGGGTTTGAGATCGAGGTGAACGACCTTCTGCCGGTGCAGGGCGGCGAGTGCCCTGGCGATCTCGGTGCCGATCGTTGCCACCTCGTCCACAGGCAGCGGTGCGTTGCCAACGATACCCGCCATGCCCGAACCGGCCACGAACTCCATGGCTATGTAGGGAACCCGCGCCAGGCTGCCGGATGCCGCGAAACGCGGCACATGCGGTCCCGACAGCCGTTTCAGGATCAGTTCCTCCGCCTCGAAACCGAGGATGACCGAAACATCCCCGCCCGGGTCGAGAAAGGGTATCTTCAGCACAAGCGGGAAATCATAGCGCGGATTGGTCACCCGCCACAGCGATGCCATTCCGCCGGATGGCAACTTTTCGACCAGCTCGAACCCATCGATGACTGTCCCCGCCTCAAATCGTTGCATCAAATATGTCTCCTCGAAGCCTAGCGGCCGATCCTCAGGCGCATGCCAAGCCATCCAGGCAGGCCGGCGGCCTGGATCTTGCGGCCTGTCTCTTCGTGATCATAGGGAACACGCACCATCGTGACCTCGCGCCGCTCCGTGTCGATGAGAACAAAGCATGCCGCCGGGTTGCCGTCGCGCGGTTGACCGACCGCCCCGGCAATCACAAGGTGCCGCCTCAGTTCGGACAATGGCGCCGCCACATTGTCGAGCGGCTGGAAATGCATCGGCCGGCGCACGGGCAGCGTGTAGTAGATGGCCGGAATGTGCGTATGGCCGCAGAAAATGAAACGAGCATCGGTTGAAGCCAGGCAGCGTTCCGCCGCATCCACGTCACGTATATAGGGCCATTTTCCTGGCCGTTCCGCGCTGGCGTGCACATAGAGCCGGTCTTCAGATTGCAGCGAAAGCGGCAACCGCGCCAGGAAATCGAAATGCGCCGGAGCAAGGCATTTGCGGGTCCACTGGACAGCAAACCGCGCATTCTCGGTCATGTCGCGTAGGTTCCGCGCCACCGCCTCATCGTGGTTGCCCATGATGCAGAGCGCGCCTTGCGCCGTCAGATCGGCAGCCCTCTCGACCACGTAGATGGGGTCGGGACCGTAGCCGACCAGATCGCCGAGCAATACCAACTCGTCTGAACCACGTTCGTGAACAACCTCCAGGACCGCGTCGAATGCCTCGCGATTGGCATGGATGTCAGACAGTATTGCAATGCGCATCCAACGTCATCCCAAGCACCGGCGAAACATAGTACGGCGAATACAGCGAGTGATTTGATCCTGCTC
Source organism: Mesorhizobium sp. M1406 (assembly GCF_040317555.1). NCBI lineage: Bacteria > Pseudomonadati > Pseudomonadota > Alphaproteobacteria > Hyphomicrobiales > Phyllobacteriaceae > Mesorhizobium > Mesorhizobium sp. M1406. The sequence continues at coordinate 12,079 of NZ_JAMYKW010000015.1, forward strand.
AAGGCCCGCGCGCAATCACCGGGAGGGCCTCCGACATAGTGGAATGTGACCTTCGACTGTGCGGACATCGGGTACTGGCGCCATATAATCTCTGCCGGAATATGATGCCAGCAAGGCAGGGCGCCGCGGATCAGAAGACGAGCATCTCCCTGGCCACGGCTTTCTTCATCCGCGGGGATGACAAGCACATCGATCCCTGAATTTCGGGCCTTTACTACTTGTTCGCCATGCAGGTTGCCATCAACATCGATCGCAACGGTGCGCGATCGTTTATTCAGTCGAAGAAATCGGCGTCCTCTTCCCTAAGATACTTCTTCGCGCCCGCGGCATCGATGTCGAGGCCCAATCCTGGAGCTTCGAGCAAGTCGATCATCGAATCCCTCACGATCCGCGTCGGCAGGCCGACAACGATATCCTCCCACCAAGGGTCGGAGGCGCTGGGATATTCGAAGGCGATGTAGTTGGCGGGCAGTGTGGCGCAGACATTGATCAGCGCGCCGAGGCCAAGGAGGCCATTCGCCGTGCCGTGTGGCGCCATCATAATCGAGTGCATGTAGGCATGCTCGGCCACCCATTTGAGCTCGGCTATGCCGCCGATATCGGCGGGGTCCGGACCGATGATGCGGACCGCCTGCGTCTCGATCAGTTCCTTGAAGTTATGACGCAGATAGATCTGCTCTCCCGTGTGGATGGGGGTGGACGTGGATGTCGTGAGTTCGCGGTAGGCCTGCGGATTGACCCAGGGCACGTAATCGCCCGTCAGCATGTCCTCCAGCCACATCAGATTGTATTTCTCGACTGCCCGCGCGAAGCGGATCGCGTCCGGAAGGAACCAGCCAGGGCCACAATCCAGGGCTAGAGAGACCTGGTCGCCGAGCACCTCTTTCATGGCGATGACGCATTCGATCATATGCGCCATGCCGCGCTCGCTTATCTGCCCTTGGTCCATCGCCCCATGATAGGTCGGCGGCTGACGGACGCCATAGTGGAAGTCGGGCACGCTCGTCTTCATGTTGGAGTGGAAGCTGATGCCCTGCTTGACCATGAAGAAGTTCTCGGGCCGCTCCATCATCCATTTGACGTCTGCCGCGTAGTCCTCGGGCTTGTCGCCGGTCCTCTTTTTTCGGATGGAGCCGTTATAGACCCGAACCTTGTCGCGCACCTTGCCGCCGAGCAGCTTGTAGACCGGAACCCCGGCCGCCTTGCCGGCGATGTCCCAGAGAGCGTGCTCGATGGCGCTGACGGCGGCACCGTAGGGCTTGAACGAGCCCCGCTGGCGGATCTTCAGCATGCAGCGTTCGACGTCGGTTGGGTCCTCGCCGATCAACGCCTCACGGAAATGCAGGACCCAGGGCTTGAGATATGGCTTGGTGTATTCAACCTCGCCGAGGCCATGAAGGCCTTCATCGGTGACGATGCGGACGATGGGATGTTTGCCGATGACGGCGCACCGGAGATCGGTGATCTTCATGCTTCCCCTTTCTTGCCTTCCCTCAAAAGGTGGGCCTTCCCTCAAGATGTGAGGCGGTCAGCTCCAGGTCCGGTCCCAGGAATATTCGTCGTCCCAGTGATCGGTCGGCTGCCAGATGCCTTTGATCCCTTCCTGCAGGTGTTGGCTGATGACTTCATCGACCACGTCGTCGATGCCCAGGCCCGGCTTGTCGGGCACGGTGATGAACCCGTCCTTGACCAGCGGCTTGGGCAAGCCCGTGACGATATCGTCCCACCAGTCCACTTCCACGCTGTGATATTCGAGCGCCATGAAGTTTTCCGTGGCCACCGCGACATGCGCGGCGGCCATCGCGGCGATCGGGCTTTCCGCCATGTGAATGGCCATGGCAACGCCATGGTCCTGCGCCGCGTCGCCGATCTTCTTGGTCTCGAGTATGCCGCCTGACGTAAGCAAGTCCGGGTGGATGACCGAGATGCCTGAGTTGAGCAGCGGCTCGAAACCTTCCTTGAGGTAGATGTCCTCACCCGTGCAGATCGGCACGGACGTTGCCTCCTGCAACCGCCGATACTGCTCGGCGTACTGCCAGGGGATCACGTCCTCGAGCCAGGCCGGTGCGTATTTCTCGATCCGCCGGGCGAGACGGATGCCGTCCTGCAGCGAGACGTGGCCGACATGGTCGATGGCGAGCGGGATCTCGTAGCCGATCACCTCGCGGACCTCGTGGATATACTGATCGAGCAGGTCGATGCCCTTTTCGGTGAAGTGAAGGCCGGTGAAGGGATGCGGCACGTTCTGCGCGTCGTAGGCGAGATTGCGAGCCTTGCGCTCTTCGAGGGATGCGCCACGGCCGCGCGGGTTGGCGTAAAACCCTTCGAGCGCGCCGGCGGGAGCGGCCACGGCGCCCGGGACATGGGCGATCTGCATCAAGCCAAGGTCCATCTTGAGGAAGGTGAAACCGCGGTTCATGCGCTCCTTGAGGCGCTTTCCGGTTTCAGTGCCGCTCGGTTTCTCGGCATCGGTATCGCAATAGACGCGCACGTGATCGCGAAACTTGCCGCCAAGCATCTGGTAGATGGGGACGCCATAGGCCTTGCCCGCGAGATCCCACAGCGCGATCTCGACTGCCGAGACACCACCACCCTGCCGCCCATGGCCCCCAAATTGCTTGATGCGGCGGAACAGTCGGTCAATGTCACAGGGATTCTCGCCCAGCAACCGGCTCTTGAGCATCAGCGCATAGGTCGCGCTGGCGCCGTCGCGCACTTCGCCCAGGCCGACTATGCCCTGGTTGGTGTAGATCTTGAGCAGCGCCGAGGTGAACGGCGCGCCGACGATTTCGGCTACCCGCATGTCGGTGATGCAAAGGTCGGACGGCTTGGAGTTGGTGTTCACCCGGTTGAGCGTTTCGTCGGCGCTGCCTGTATTTGGCATGGCTTATCCTCGTTCTGGTCGGCGGGCTTGTTAGCCACATGCCCGCACAGGTCGTTGCTAGCCCAATTCAATCTCATGGGCCTGCAGGTAGTCGCGGTCCATCTCGATACCGAGACCAGGCTTCGACGACAGCTTGAGGCTGCCGTTCGACACGTCGAGTGGTTTGTCGATGAGATGATCGTATTTGCCCAGGTTCCACTCTGACGTTTCGAGCTTGTAGAAATTGGGAACGGTCATCATCACCTGCGCTCCCGCGACCACGTTGATCGGCCCTGCGGCGTCATGTGGCGAGACCGGGATGTAGTAGGCTTCGCACAGGGCGGAAATCTTCTTGAGTTCGGTAATGCCGCCGGTCCAGGTAACGTCCGGCATGATGTAGTCAGCGAGCCTGTTCTCGAGCACCGGGACGAAATCCCACTTCGTATGGCCGCGCTCTCCCCACGAGATGGCTGTGCTGACCTTCTCGCGCACCTGCTTGAGGGCGTTAAGGCTCTCGGGCGGACAGGGTTCCTCAAACCAGTCGATCTGTCCGGCTTCCTCGAGACTCCGACAGAGGCGAATGGCGGTGGGAACGTCGAAGCGGCCATGCGCGTCGACAAGAATGTCGATATCGGGCCCCGCCGTTTCGCGGATCAAAGCCGTGAGTTCGGCGGCTTCGCGTTCGTCCTTGCGGTTCATGCCGCCATCGAGGTAGCCGTCCCGCTGTTCGCGGGATAGGCCGTCGGCGCTGCGACCCTGGTGGGGGAATGGATCGAACTTGAGCGCGGTGTGTCCGGACTCGACGATATCCAGAATCTCGCGGACCACGGCTTCCTTGCTGGTGAATTTGGCCTGGTTGGGATGGGTGTAGAGCGCTATTTCATCGCGCACCGGTCCGCCCAGCAGCTCGTATATCGGCTTACCAAGGACTTTGCCCCGGATGTCCCAGAGGGCGATGTCGATGGCGCTCACGCATTCGACGGCGGCGCCGCGGCTGCCCATGTAGGTGAAGCTGCGGAAAATCTTGTGCCAGAGATGCTCGATACGCGCTGGATCCTCGCCTGTCACGGCGACACCGATCTGCCGCAGGATCGTGCAAAGGGCGCGGTTGGCGAGCCTTGTGGTGGTGGTGATCTCTCCCCAGCCACTCACCCCTTCGTCGGTCGTCACCTCGACGAACAGGAACTCCCCCCAATAGGATGCATCGGACCTGATCAGCCACGGCCGAACGCTCGTGATTTTCATCTCAATTTGCCTCGATTGAAATAGTCAGGCCACGATGTTTTGGACTGGGCATCTATCCAGCCCGAGCGGCGTTGCGCGCACGCATCTGTTCGAGAACGTGCCGGCCGGAACCCTCGACGTGGCGGGAAACGAGTTCGGCCGCCTTGTCGGCTTCTCCCGCCTTTACGAGCGCGATGAGTTCGCGGTGTTCACGCATGATGGCGGCCCGCCGCGCGAGCGTGAAATTGAAACGCCGGCTCACGGCTCGCAGCACTTCGCGATGCTTCCACCAAAGCTCGGCGGCATGGCGGTTATAGTGACGCTGGTACATCACCGTGTGGAAGGCGGTATCCAACTCACTGTGCCGGAAAGTGTCGGCGAAGTTGTTTTCTTCAATCAGGCCTTGGAGACGTTCGAGTTCGGCGATGTCCTCGCCGGTAGCCATATTGACAAACCATCGCGTCAGGGCTGGCTCGATCAGGACACCGATCTCGTAGATATCCCGGACAAAATCCTGATCTATGGGGCGGACGCGCGCCCCGCGGTTGGCGACAAAGGTGACAAAGCCCTCCCCACGCAACAGCTGCAGCGCCTCGCGCACGGGGTTGGTCGAGGTGCCATGACGCCGGGCGAGATCGGTGACCACAAGCCGTTCGTTGGCGGCAAGCCGTCCCTCGATGATGTCTTCCCTGATCCGTTCATAAAGCGAGGCGCCCTCGCTGGAGGCCCCGATGGGATCAATCCCCGCAGGCGGCATGGCTTTGAAATCGCTTGTTTCGGCCAAGGCCGGCTCTCCAAATTAATACACATCTTGCCCGATATCACACACGGCTTTCGCAAACAATGTACGATCCGGTGCGTTGACAGGCAATCTATGATCTGAAAACGTACTAAGTGATCGATGGGGTACATAGAGCCGAGACGACTCCCCGCGGTCGACAAGCAACGACCGCTTTGCCTCGGCCCAAGAGCGGCATGGGAGAACCAGGAGGATACCTATGACGAGGATTACACTCGGCAGTGCGGTCCTGCGCGGCACTGTCGTCCCTGTGCTGGTAGCATCGCTGATGTCCACATCGGCGCTGGGCGCGCCACCGGTCGACCTGAGCAAGTGGTCGCCCGAATATGTGCGCTCCATCGCGGGCACACAGGATTTCGACACGGCGGCCGATTGCGCCAAGGTCACCCCGCTCGACTACAAGGGGCGACTGACTTTCTGGTATCAGGGCGTGTTCGAGGGCGACCCCGACCTCCTGCGCCAATACTACAAGGACTTCTTTGAGACCTTCCGCAAGACCTATCCGAACATCCAGCTCGAGGATCAAGCCCTCACCTATAACGACCTTCTCGACAAGTTCCGCACGGCGCTCCTGGGCAACGCCGCGCCGATGGCGGTGCGCCTGCAAATCCTGGGTGGTACCGAGTTCGCCTCAAAGGGTTACTTGGAGCCGCTCAAGCCCGAGGATGTGGGGTACTCGGCCGAGGATTTCTGGCCCGGCGCCATGAAGGCCGTGACCTGGGAGGGCGTGACCTACGGCATCCCGACCAACAACGAGACGATGGCGTTCATCTGGAACGCCGACATCTTCAAGCGTGCGGGGCTCGATCCGGACAAGGCTCCGGCAACTTGGGACGACGTCGTCAAGTATTCCAAGCAGATCCATGACAAGCTCGGCATTGCCGGCTACGGCCTCGTGGCTCGCAAGAACGCAGGCAACACGCCGTATCGCTTCATGCCACAGCTGTGGGCCTATGGCGGCGGTGTTTTCGATGAAGCGGCGGTGAACCCGACTTATGATAAGGTCGAGCTCGATAGCCCGCAGAGCAAGGCGGCGCTGCAAGCCTCGTACGACATGTATGTTCGCGACAAGTCGGTTCCGGTCTCGGCGCTCACGAACCAGCAGGCCGATAACCAGCCACTGTTCGTCGCCGGCCAGCTCGGCATGATGATCTCGCACCCGTCCGACTACAATGTGATGCTGGACCTGCAAAAGAAGGCGACGGGCACCGACAAGGACAAGGCCCAGACCGTCATCGACAACATGCGCTACGGCCTCATTCCGACTGGCCCCGACGGCAAGCGCGCCGTCGTGTTCGGCGGCTCGAACATTCATATCCTGAAGCCCGAATATGTCGAGGGCGGCAAGGTGGACGAGCCGGCCGCGAAGGCTATCATCTGCATGTGGACCAGCCCGGAGTGGTCGTTGAAGATGGCTTACGCCGGCTCGAACCCCGGCAACCTCAACGGCTTCAAGACCAAATGGATGAAGGAGCGTCTGGACAAGATCAAGTTCCTCGATGTCACGACCTCGATGCTGCCATACGGCATCCCGTTCCCCGCGCTGCCGCAGTCCCCCGAGATCATGAACATCATAATCCCGGATATGCTGCAGAATGCCCTGACCGGAGCGATGACCGTCGACCAAGCGGCGGAGGACGCGGCCAAAAAGGTAAAGGACTTGATGGGCGGACTCTAGTCCGAGCCTGACCCGCGACCTGACCGGCTGCGCCGATCGTGCAGCCGGTTCGTTCCGAAGAATAAGGGCACGCCACAGTGATGATCGTGACCGGCAAGGCCGAGGCTCGCCGAAGATTGCAACCCGTTAGGGCCGGCGTGCCGCGGAAGATATGGGAGCATCGCGCTGACTACGCGTATGTGCTCCCTGCAATCGCCGTAATGCTCATCGTCATTGCCTATCCGATCTACTACACGATCGAGCTGTCCTTCTTCAAGACGCCGCCTGGCCTGCAGCTCCGCGACAAGAGCTTCGTCGGCTTCGATAACTACACGGCCATCCTCACCAGCGAGGTGTTCTGGAAGGTCACCTGGAACACGCTGATCTGGACACTGGGATCCACATTCATTTCCTTTGCACTGGGGTTTGGCGCCGCGCTGGCGCTTCACCGCGACTTTATCGGCCGTGGTGTCCTGCGCGCCATCCTGATCATTCCGTGGGTCATCAGCGCGGTTGCCGCCTCCTATATCTGGAAGTGGATCTATCATTCGGACTTCGGAATCATCGGCGCGGTGCTGGTCGGCCTCGGATTGGCGGACCGGCCGCCGAACTTCATCGACAACGTCAACACGGTGCTGCCCTCGCTGATCGTCGTCAATATCTGGCGCGAGTTTCCGTTCGCCATGATCATGATGATGGCCGGTCTGCAGACAGTCCCCGAGCAGTTGCTGCGCGCAGCGGAAGTCGACGGGGCCAATGCATGGCAGCGCTTCTGGCACGTCACCTTCCCGCACTTGCGCAACGTCTCGACGGTGACGATCCTGCTGCTTGCAGTCGCCAACTTCAATTCCTTCATCATTCCTTGGATCATGACGGGAGGCGGGCCATCGAACGCGTCGCATATCTGGATCACGCACATTTATGAGCTCGCCTTCGGCCGCCAGCGCTGGGGCGTCGCTTCGGCCTATTCGGTGCTCTTGTTCCTCATCCTGATGGCGCTCGGCTATTTCTATGTCCGCGCGTTGAGCGGCAACGAAGAAAAAGAGGGGAACTCATGAGCGCGACCGCCGAGTCAGCTCCTCGAGGCCAGACCCGTCGCCGCATGCGCGTCGACGGATGGCGATGGGCCGGGCGCATGTTCCTCGTGTTCATGCTGCTTTACACTGCGGCGCCGATGATCTGGATGCTGATCACCTCGATCAAGTCCGGATTCGCGGCGACCCAATTTCCGCCTCAATGGTGGCCGGACGAGCCTACCCTCGCTAGCTACCAGAAGCTGCTCGATCCGCAGAGCAGCGTCGGCCAGGACTTTCTCCGCTTCTTCTGGAACAGCCTGTTCGTATCGACCGTCACGACAGTCCTTTCGGTGATCGTGGCTGTTCCTGCAGCTTACGCGTTTTCGCGCTTCCGTTTCCCCGGCCGGAACTTCCTGTTCTTCGCCGTGCTGCTGCGCAACATGTTCCCGGCGGTGATCTTTCTCGTGCCGCTCTTCATCCTGATGCGCATGCTTGGGCTGGTGAACACACATGGCTCGCTTATCCTCACCTACCTCACCTTCGGCCTGCCGCTGGCAATCTGGCTGCTCAAGGGCTTCTACGACAACATCCCGGTCCAGCTCGAGCAGGCGGCGCGCATCGATGGCGCAACGCGCTTCCAGGCCTTCATCCTGATCGTGATGCCTCTCTCGACGCCCGGCATCATCGCCACCGCGATCTATTCCTTCATCGGCGCGTGGAACGAGTACATCTACGCCTACACCTTCCTCTCCAAGAACGACCAATTGACCCTGCCGGTCGGCATCCAGCGTTTCTTCTCGGAAAATACGACGGACTTTCCAGGCCTGATGGCGGCCAGCTTCATGATGAGCGTGCCCGTCGTGGTGCTGTTCCTCATCCTGCAACGATACTTCGTACGCGCCCTTACAGAAGGCGCGGTCAAGCACTAGGGAGTTGCCGATGGCCCACGTGGTCCTCAAAGATCTCGTCAAGACCTATGGCGGCTTCAAAGCTGTCAACGACGTTTCGCTGACCGTCAATGACGGCGAGTTCGTTGCGCTTGTCGGCCCTTCAGGCTGCGGCAAGACAACCACGCTCAATCTCGTCGCGGGGCTGATCCCGATCACATCGGGCGACATCGTCATCGGGGAACGGTTGGTCAACGATCTCGACCCTAAGGACCGGGACATCGCAATGGTGTTCCAGAACTACGCGCTCTATCCGCAAAAGTCGGTCTACAAGAACCTGGCGTTCCCGCTGCAGATGCGCAAACTGCCCCGGGACGAGATCGACAGGAAGGTCAAGGAAGCGGCGCGAGTGCTCGACATGACGCACCTGCTCGAGCGCAAGCCGCGCGAACTTTCGGGTGGGCAGCAGCAGCGTGTGGCGCTCGGCCGCGCCCTCGTCCGCGACCCGGCGGTGTTCCTCATGGATGAGCCGCTCTCCAACCTCGATGCCAAACTGCGCGTGCAGATGCGGTCGGAGATCAAGCGCTTCCACCAGGATCTCAAGGCGACGATCATTTATGTGACGCACGACCAGCTCGAAGCCGTGACCATGGCCGATAAGATGGCGGTGATGAACGGCGGCTACCTGCTACAATACGATTCACCGGCGCAGGTCTTTGCCCATCCGGTGAACATGTTCGTCGCCAGCTTCATCGGCAGTCCGGCGATGAGCCTTATTCCGCTGGAGGCGTCGACGGCAAACGGCAACACTGTGTTGATCGGCGCGGAGGGCTGGAGCCTCGAGCTGTCTCAACTGAACGCGCGCAAGGTCCAGGGCGCGACCAGCAAGAAAATCGTACTCGGAGCGCGACACTCGACGATCAAGCTGCACAAGAGCACAGTCCCCGGTGCCATTCCGGCCAAGGCCTATACGGTGGAACCAACAGGGGACGTGACCTTCGTACAGGCGTTCCTCTCCGGCGCCATCGTCAACATCAGCGTGTCCCCCAATATCGCCGTCGCACCTGACGAGCAGATCTGGCTCGAGTTCGACCAGGAGCGGATGCATCTGTTCGACGGCGAAACCGAAATGGCCCTCAGGGCCGACTGAGACAGGGCGGATGCGTGTGGAACGTGGGCGTGGATGACTACGAAGCTTAAGATCACCGCGATCAAGCCCTATCCAGTGTGGGTAGGAACGCGCAACCAGATGCTGGTCAAGGTCGAGACCGATCAAGGCATCTTCGGCTGGGGAGAGAGCGGGTTGAGCGGTCGCGAGAAGGCCGTGGCCGGCGCGGTCGAGCATTATCGCGAGTTCCTCATCGGTCGCGATCCCATGCGGATCGGGCGGATCTGGCAGGAAGCCTATCGCAGCCAATACTTCGAGGGCGGGCGGGTCCTGCAGGCGGCGATTTCCGCCATCGACATCGCCCTGCATGACATCAAGGGCAAGGCGCTGGAAGTGCCGGTCTACGAGCTGCTAGGCGGCAAACAGCGCGACCGCATCCCCACCTTCGCCTCGACCGGCGACGAGGCCGAGGGCGATATCGCCATCGAACGAGCCCGCGAACTGCGCGCACAGGGGTGGCAGGCGGTCCGCTTCTTCCCCGTCGGGCAGAACAGCAGGGACATCTTCGAGCCCCGCGAGTCGATCGGCGCTACCGCGAAGATGCTAAACAAGGCGCGCGAGGCGCTGGGCGACGAGGTCGTCCTCGGCCTCGACTATCATCATCGGCTGTCGGTGGCAGAGGCGGTGAGCTTCTGCAACAAGCTCGGCCGCGGCGTGCTTGATTTCCTCGAGGAGCCGATACGGGACGAGACGCCGGAGGCCTACGAATCCCTGCGCACGATGACCGACATCCCCTTTGCCATCGGCGAGGAATTTGCCAGCAAGTGGCAGTTCCTGCCCTACATCGAGCGCGGCATCCACCAGTTCAACCGGCTCGATGTTTGCAATGTCGGCGGGCTTACCGAGGCGATGAAAGTCGCTGGCTGGAGCGAGGCCCACTATGTGGACCTGATGCCGCACAATCCCCTTGGTCCAGTTTGCACGGCCGCGAGCGTGCATCTCGCCGCCGCGGTACCCAACTTCGCGTGGCTCGAGACGAGGGCGCCCGAAATAAAGCTGGGCTTCGACAATTCCGACTTCTTCCCCGTGCAGCCCCGGCTCGACGGGACCGATTATCCGGTCAGCGAGATGCCGGGGCTCGGCGTCGAGGTCAATGAAGAAGCGGTCAAGGCGGAGAGTTCGCGTTTCTGGGAAGCGCCTCACCTTAGGCGCCGCGACGGTTCTGTCACGAACTGGTAGTTTGCTTCAACGGAGTCCACAATGACGCATTCCCTCGACATCACGCGGCCGCCTAAAGATCTGATCGACGCGCTCAAGGAGATCGGCGCCGCGACCGTTGCCGGCACACTTGGCCACATGGGCTTCCGCAACCCGCACATGATCGGTCCGATGGCACAGAACCACGGGAAATCGATCGTCGGGCCGGCGCTGACACTGCAGTTCATGCCGCAGCGGCCGGACCTGTTCACCGAGGGCGAATATGCCGATCCGGAGACGCAACTGCACCGGCACGTGCTCTATCACGCGCAAGAGGGCGATGTGGTCGTGGTCGACGCGCGCGGCGACATGAGCTCGGGTGTCTTCGGCGATATGATGTCGACATATTTCAAGGGCAGAGGCGGCGCGGGCATCGTCATCGATGGATGCATGCGCGACCGGCCCAATGTCGAAAAGCTCGATCTGCCCCTATGGCTGCGCGGCTGGACGCCAAATTATCATGTGCAGACCAGCATCTATCCGAATGCCGTCAACGTTCCGATTGCCTGCGGCGGTGTCACGGTGATCCCCGGCGACATCATCGTCGCCGACGACGACGGGGTGGTGGTGCTTCCCGTCGCAATGGCCGCGCAGGTAATCGAAGAATCCCAGAAGCATCACGACTGGGAGGAGTTCTCACGAATGAAGCTATTGGAGGGCGGTCCGCTGCAGCGCTACTATCCGCTGCATGACGATGCCCGCGGCGAATATGAAGAGTGGCGCAAAACCAATCGCCTGATGGATTGACGTGGAATCACCAGGGCACGGGCGCCAGTTTGCGGCAGGATTTTCGTTCGCGGATTAGCGGAGGTCAGCATGAACGCGGAGAGAAAGCCTGTCTACGACCCCCAGCAACTGGAGCCCTTGCTGATTTCGCGGCAGCACGCGGGCGACGTCGACGGCATGATCGCTCTGTTCGAACCCGATGCGGTGATCGACCGCGGTGGCGGACGGTTGCTGCGCGGCAGGGAGGCCATTCGCGGCTACTATGTCGAGATCGTCGCGTCAGGACGAAAGTTTGCCGTGGGCGAGCAGCAGCCGGCGCTCATTTGCGGCGATCTCGCGCTTACATCGACCCGACTTCCCGACGGTGACGTGACCAGCGAGGTAGCCCGGCGGCAAGGCGATGGCAGTTGGCTTTGGGTAATCGATCGTTATTCCGTGACTTGAGATAAGGCATTGGCTCTGGGCCAGCTCGTCTGGCTTGCCTCCTCGCCGGAGGCGCATAACAGACCCTGCCACGGCCATCACGGGGCGCAGCTTCGAGGTCAACAGATCCGGCGCCTACCGCCTCAACGCCTGGACGTTTTCCGTGTTTTCGCCACCGATCGGCAGCGCCATGTCGTCGTCCAGCAGACGGGTGATGCGGGCAAATCCGGCAAAAGCCTTCCTCGCTTCCTCGGCCGACATGTTGCCGGACAGCGCAGCGGAGCAGCAATTCAAGGCGCACTGGTAAACCGGTCCGCGCCGCCCTGTTGGCCACTTGCGCAAGAACACCATCGCTTCGGCAACGCTGTCGATTTCCTGAACTGGGTATCCCAGCCCGGGCGCAAGGCGCACGGGCGTGAAGAAATGCAAGCGATCCATAAGTTTCCTCCCGGCCGATCGCCTCCGCTCGATCGAACCCCATTAAACTCCCGAATAGGCATTTGGTTCCAGAAAAAAAGATGATCCCGCATAAAAAAGCTTGGTGGCGAGAAACGGGCAGACTTCGGCCCGCGTTTCTCGCGACAAAATCGGCGAAATTCGAATCGCCGTGGAGGCATCCCGGCAGCAGCTTACTCCTGCCGATAAGCGCGGTTCTTATTGAATATCTTTAAGGCCAAAGCCGGCAAATAGGTTGCTTGTCGGTTCCCCTGCGTCAGGCTTACCCTGCACGCGGCCAACGCGTGAGGGCGCGTGCTGCAAAAGGGGAACATTGCAATGACAATACAGGGTGCTTCACCTGATCTGTACAACGAGGATCTGGCGCCAGCCAAAATTCGAAACTGGGGACCATTCTCGATCTTCAACGTCTGGACGTCGGACGTTCACAGCCTCTGGGGCTACTATCTGGCCGCCAGCCTGTTTCTGTTCTGTGGCGGTTTCGTCAATTTCCTCATCGCCATCGGCATCGGCTCGCTGATCATCTACGCGCTGATGAACATGGTCGGCTATGCCGGCGTGAAAACCGGCGTGCCCTACCCCGTGCTTGCCCGCGCCTCTTTCGGCATCTGGGGCGCCAACATACCGGCACTGGTGCGCGCGGTGGTCGCCTGCTTCTGGTATGGCGCGCAGACCGCCGCCGCCTCCGGCGCGATCGTGGCGCTGCTGATCCGCTCGCAATGGTTTGCCGATTTCAACGCCAACACGCATTTCCTCGGCCATACCGGCCTGGAGGTGATCTGCTTCGTGGTCATCTGGGCGCTGCAACTGCTGATCATCCAGAACGGCATGGAGACGGTGCGTCGCTTCCAGGATTGGGCAGGACCGGCAGTCTGGGTGATGATGCTGATCCTGGCGATCTATCTCTGCGTCAAATCCGGGAGATTTGCCTTCACCAGCGACATCCCCATGGACGTGCTGCTGGACAAGACCAAGGATGCGGGCGTGCCCGGCACGCCGGGATCGTGGACGTCGCTGTTTGCGGTGGCGGCGATCTGGGTCACCTATTTCTCGGCGCTTTATCTCAATTTCTGCGATTTCGCCCGTTACGCGCCGGACAAGGCATCGCTGCGCAAGGGCAACATCTGGGGCTTGCCGATCAACCTGATCCTGTTCTCGCTGGTCGCCGGCGTCACCACCATTGCCGCCTTTGACGTCTATGGCGAAGTGCTGCTGCATCCCGACCAGATCTCGGCGAAATTCGACAGCTGGTTCCTGGCGGCGCTCGCAGCCTTGACCTTTGCGGTTGCAACCCTCGGCATCAACGTGGTGGCGAACTTCGTCTCGCCGGCCTTCGACTTCTCCAACGTCTTTCCCAGGCAGATCGACTTCAAGAAGGGCGGCTATATCGCGGCCGTGATCGCCCTGCTGCTCTATCCCTTCGCGCCATGGGAAGGCAGTGCCGCTTCCTTTGTCAACGTCATCGGCGCGACGATGGGGCCGATCTTCGGCGTGATGATGGTCGACTACTACCTGATCCGGAAGGGTGAGGTCGACGTCGAGGCGCTCTATCGCGAGGACGGCGAGTTCCGCTTCCAAGGCGGCTGGCACGTCAACGCCTTCATCGCCGCCGGCATCGGCGCCATCTTCTCGTCGATCCTGCCGAACTTCACGAACTGGCTGCCGTCCTGGTGGGGCGTCTATGGGTGGTTCTTCGGCGTGGCGATCGCCGGCATCATCTACTACGTCCTGCGCACCGCCGCTTTGAGCGCCGGAGCGAAGACGGCAAAGGCTTGAAATGAGGCAGTAGGTGCTAGGGAGCAGAGAACCGCTTCCCTACTGCCTACTGCCTACTGCCTACTGCCTACTGCCTACTGCCTATTGTCCACCATCTCGGCCAGTTTGCGCACCGTGTTCCAGTTGCGCGATGTACCGATGCCCAGACGCTTGTGGCTGGTTGCCGTCAGAAGCCGTGAACTGGCGCGCGAGAAGACAATCCAGATATCGCCGCCGACGGCCTGCATCTTTTCGTCCTTGCCGACATAGGATTTGAGCGCCGCGATGGCTTCGTCGGGCACGGGCTGGCGCATCACCCGCACCGCCACCTGATCCGCGGTCGCATTCGATTCGTCCGGAAACGGATTGCCGGCGGCAACCTTCAGCCAATCGTTTGCGGTGCGCACGATGATTTCGACATGCTTGCCAAAGGCTTTTTCGAAGGCTGCCTCAAGCCGCTTTTCGAGCGTGGCGATCGAGGTCTTTTCACTCTCGAAGACCAGATTACCAGTCGCCACCAGCGTGCGCGGGTTCTTCAGCCCGAGTTCTTCGACCATCGCCTTGAGGTCGGCCATGACGACCCGTCGCCCCTCGCCCAGGATGATGCTGTAAAGCAGCGCGATGTAGGTCTGCATCGTCCCGCCGGCCTAGAGCATGATGCCGAAAAGTGTGAAGCGGTTTTCTCGGACAAACGGGCACCGTTTGTCCAGACATCATGCTCTATCTCTTTGATTTAGAGCTACACCAACCGGCTCTGCTCCACCGCCGCCTCGATGAAGCTGGCGAACAGCGGATGCGGGTCGAGCGGCCGGCTTTTCAGTTCCGGATGATACTGCACGCCGATGAACCAGGGATGATCGGGATACTCGACCGTTTCCGGCAGCACGCCGTCGGGCGACATGCCGGCAAACACCAGGCCGCAATCCTCCAGCCGTTCCTTGTAGTCGACATTGACCTCGTAGCGGTGGCGATGACGCTCGGAAATCTGCGTGTCGCCATAGATCTCTGCAATCTTCGAGCCCTTGGCGAGCTCGGCCTGATAGGCACCGAGCCGCATCGTACCGCCGAGGTCGCCGGTCTCGCGGCGTTTCTCCAGCATGTTGCCTTTCAGCCATTCGGTCATCAGGCCGACGACCGGTTCCTCGGTCGGACCGAACTCGGTCGATGACGCATGCTCGACGCCGGCGAGCGACCGGGCCGCCTCGATGCAGGCCATCTGCATGCCGAAGCAGATGCCGAAATACGGCACTTTTCGCTCACGTGCGAACTTCGCCGCCAGGATCTTGCCTTCCGAGCCGCGCTCGCCAAAGCCGCCTGGCACCAGGATGCCATGCACCTTTTCCAGCCAGGGCGTCGGATCCTCTTTTTCGAAGATTTCTGATTCGATCCAGTCGAGCTTGACCTTGACGTGGTTGGCCAGGCCGCCATGCGACAGCGCCTCGATCAGCGATTTGTAGGCATCCTTGAGGCCGGTATATTTGCCGACAACGGCGATGGTGACCTCGCCTTCCGGATTGTGGATGCGGTTGGACACCGCCTGCCAGGGCTCCATGCGCGGCTTCGGCGCCGGATCGATGCCGAAGGCGGCCAACACTTCCGAATCGAGCCCTTCCTTGTGGTAGGCCATCGGCACATCGTAGATATGCGGCACGTCGAGCGCCTGGATCACCGCACTCTCGCGCACATTGCAGAACAGCGACAGTTTTCTTCGCTCTTCCTTGGGAATGGCGCGGTCGGCGCGGACCAGCAGGATGTCGGGCGCGATACCGATGCCGCGCAGTTCCTTGACCGAATGCTGGGTCGGCTTGGTCTTCAGCTCGCCGGCCGTCGGGATGTAGGGCATGAGCGTCAGATGGACGTAGACGGCATTGTTGCGCGGCAGGTCGTTGCCGAGTTGGCGGATCGCTTCCAGGAACGGCATCGCCTCGATGTCGCCGACCGTGCCGCCGATCTCGCACAGCACGAAATCATAGTCGTCATTGCCGTTGAGGACGAAGTTCTTGATCTCGTCGGTGACGTGCGGAATGACCTGCACGGTGGCGCCGAGATAATCGCCCCGCCGCTCGCGCTCGATGATGTTCTTGTAGATCCGGCCGGTGGTGATGTTGTCCTGCTGATTGGCGGAGCGCCCTGTGAAGCGCTCGTAATGGCCAAGATCAAGATCGGTTTCCGCACCATCGTCGGTGACGAAAACCTCGCCATGCTGGTACGGTGACATCGTGCCCGGATCGACATTGAGATAGGGATCGAGTTTTTTTATGCGTGCGCGATAGCCTCGCGCCTGCAGGAGAGCCCCAAGGGCCGCTGCGGCTATGCCTTTTCCAAGTGAGGAAACCACGCCGCCTGTGATGAATACATATCGCGCCATGGGAGTCATCGCTTAACGCGGCCGGATTGATTCCGCCAGAGAAAAAACCACCGCGAAGGTTTTTTCCCAAGAAGGCGCTTGGGTCGTGAACAAGCAAAACAAAAGGGCCGGCTGAGCCGGCCCTTTCGGCAGGATGACGAAAACGTCAGATGATGACGACCTTGGTGCCCACCCTGACGCGGCTGTAGAGGTCCATGACGTGCTCGTTGATCATCCGGAAGCAGCCATTCGAGGCGCTGGTTCCGATCGACTGCGGCGCGATGGTGCCGTGGATGCGCAGATGCGTGTCCTTCT
Organism: Mesorhizobium sp. M1406; assembly: GCF_040317555.1. Taxonomy (NCBI): domain Bacteria; kingdom Pseudomonadati; phylum Pseudomonadota; class Alphaproteobacteria; order Hyphomicrobiales; family Phyllobacteriaceae; genus Mesorhizobium; species Mesorhizobium sp. M1406. The sequence goes on from NZ_JAMYKW010000015.1 coordinate 28,912, forward strand.
TGCCGTCATAGAGATAGATGGCGCGCGCGCCGAGCGGATTCTGGCCACCGCCAGGCATGCCGTCCTTGTACTGGCCGTAATGCTTCGGCTCGCGCTTCTGCATGTCCAGCGTCGGGATCCAGCGCGGCCATTCCTGCTTGTCGCCGACCGCGACCGTGCCCTTGAACTGCAGGCCTTCGCGGCCGACCGCGATGGCGTAGCGGCGCGCGGTGGAGGACGATTCGACGAGGTAGAGGCGGCGCGCGCTGGTGTCGATGACGATGGTGCCCGCGGCGTAGCCGCTGAATTCCACGTCCTGCGGCACGAATTCCGGCTTCACCTTGAACAGCTTCTTGGCTTCCCTCTTGGCGAGAGCCTGGTCAAGAGCCCGCGTCTCGGGGAGATATGAAATCGACGAAGAGGACGAGGTGCCGCCGAAGAGGCCGGCGAACAGACCGCCGCTGCTCGGCTGCTTCTGGCCGATAACCTCACTGCGCAGCTCGCCATTGTTGCCGGTCAAGGCAACGTTCATCGCCTCCGCCGGAAGCGGCTCGGCCGATTGGATCGGTTCGATTGGCTCGATGATCTTGGCAGCCTGCTTCTTGGCCAGCTTGGCATCGGCCACCTCGGTTGCCGGCGCGCTCTTGCCCTTCTTGGCCAGGAACGCCTGACGTTCAGCGTCGGCCTTGGCCTTGGCCGCCTCGCGCATCGCCAGTTTCCTGGCTTCGAGCGCCTTGGCTTTGGCGGCTTCCTTGTCGGCAACGATCTTGGCCTCGATCTTCTTGATCTGGGCTAGATCGTCCGGTGTCGGGTTTTTCTTCTTCTTGAGAAGCTTCAATTGCGTCGCATCACTTTTGACGGCGACGTTGATGGCGGAGGTTGTTTCAACCGAAGGCTGTGCGGCCATATTGGCCAGAACGCCAGCGAAAGCGGGGGAACTCACGCCGAGTACGGCGCAAAGTCCAAGGAAAATGAAGCTGCGAAGCTGCATGGCGAAGATCCGATCGTTCTATGCTTGTTGCCCACGGCGTCGCCCAGCGCCCCCCAAGGGCGCCGGAAATGCCGCGCGCAATCTATAGTCGAATAAGCGCGGGGGCCTCAAGCGCGAGGCCGCGCCTCATCCCATCGAATCTTCGTGATCTTGCTGCATTTGCCGCGACTGTGTTCAAACGACCACAGATCGCGGCTTCAGGCGCCGAGGACTACTGGTTCGGAACCTGCGGGGTCGCCGGCGCGGCGGGAGCGGCGCCATTGGTTGCCGGCGGCGTCGAACCGTCGGCAGGCGCCTTGGCCGGGGCAGTCGCCGGAGCCGCGGCGTCGTTGCCGGATGGCGGCGTGGTGGTGCCTGCGGGCGCCGGGGTGGTCGTGCCGGGCAATTGGTTGAGCACACCCTTGCCTGCACCGTCCGATGTCGCCGGCACGCGGTCGAGGATGTCGATCGGCTTCTCGCCATAGCGGGCGACTATCGACAGTGTCAGTGACGTGGCGAAGAAAGCAGCCGCCAGTATCGCCGTCGCACGCGTCAGCGCATTGGCGGCACCTCGCGCGGTCATGAAGCCGGATCCGCCACCGATGCCAAGGCCGCCGCCTTCGGAACGCTGCAGCAGCACCACGCCGACAAGGGCGAGCACGACCATGAGATGGATGACGATCAGTACGGTTTCCATAGTTTATCCTGGCAAGGCCTTGCCCGGCCGCGGACACGACCGGTGAATTGGAGGCGGCTCAATACAATGCTTTGATGGCATTTCCAAGCCCGTGGCCGGAATATGGGAAGCAACGCCTTCTTTGCAACGATTTCCAGCGCCGGGAGCCCCATCCGGCGTGGCGAATATCTTCAACCGATATTGCGATAAGCCTCGGCGATGGCAAGAAAATCCGCCGCCTTCAGGCTGGCGCCGCCGACCAGCGCGCCGTCGACATTCCTGACCCCGAGCAGTTCGACCGCGTTGGAAGGCTTGACCGAGCCGCCATAGAGGATGCGCACCTTCGCCGCGACGCTGCCGAGCTTTTCCGACAGCTTTTCGCGGATATGTGCGTGTGCTTCGGCCACATCGGCGGCGGTTGGCGTCAGGCCGGTGCCGATCGCCCATACCGGCTCATAGGCAATGATGGTGTTGGACGGGGTGGCGCTTGGCGGCACCGATCCGTCGACCTGCCGCCACAGCACGTCGAGCGTGGCGCCCGCTTCACGCTGCTGCTGGGTCTCGCCAATGCAAATGATCGCCACGAGTCCGGCACGCCAGGCGGCGGAGGCCTTGGCCTGGACCGTCGCGTCATCCTCGCCGCGCTGCTCACGGCACTCGGAATGGCCGACGATGACGTGGCTGGCGCCGGCATCCCTAAGCATTTCCGCCGAGATGCAGCCGGTGTAGGCGCCGCTCTCCCTGGTGTGGCAATCCTCACCGCCGGCATGCACCGGTGTGCGCGACAGGATCTCAGCGGCGTGGGCAAGCAGGGTTGCCGGAACGCAGACCAGCGCTTCGGTCTCGGCATCGAGCCCACTCATGAAACCGTTGCCGATCATCCTGAGCTCGTTGAGCGAGGCACTGGTGCCGTTCATTTTCCAGTTGCCGGCGACAAGCGGGCGAATTCCTGGCGTCATGGTTTGCTTCTCCGGGCGATATCGGGCTCTGGCCCTCACTACCAAAATCAGCCCACAAAGCAATCGACAGTGGACCGGAAGGGCGCTATTGCGCTTGTTTCAGACTCGGCGCATGCGAAATTGCGCATAAATCGGAAGTAACGATGCTTGGTGTATTGAGAAGCGCGGCGGGTACCTGGGTCGCGAAGACGCTGCTTTCGCTGCTGGTGGTCAGTTTCGCCGCCTGGGGCATTTCCGGGCGGCTGATGGGCGGTTTCGCCGGCCATGATTCGGTCATAACCGCTGGCGGCACCAAGGTGTCGATCAATGAATACCGTCTCGCCTATGATCGGCAGCTCGCCGTTATGTCGCAACAGTTCGGCCAGCGTCTCAGCCACGAACAGGCAAAGGCGCTCGGCGTCGACAACCAGGTTCTGGCGCAGCTCGTCTCGGGCGCGGTCCTCGACGAACAGGCCCGCAAGCTTGGTCTCGGCCTGTCCAGGGACCGGCTGGCCGAGCTGACGCGCGAAGACCCGGCGTTCAAGGGCCCGGGCGGCCAGTTCGACCGCAGAACGTTCGAATACATGCTGCGGCAGATCGGCATGCGGCCGGAGGACTATCTGAAGAACCGTGCCCAGGTGGCGGTCCGCCAGCAGATCGTCGAGGCGGTCTCTGATGGTCTGAAAGCTCCGGATACCTTCTTCAAGGCTGTCGCGCTCTATCGCGGCGAAGACCGCACCATCGAGTATCTGACGCTGCCCAAGGCACTGGTCGAGCCGATCGAGGCGCCGTCCGACAGCGTGCTTTCCACCTATTTCGAAGCCAACAAGAAGACATACGCCGCACCCGAATACCGCAAATTCTCCTATGTCCGCCTCGAACCGGTCGACATCATGGATACGACCGCCGTCACCGACCAACAGGTCAGCGACGACTACAACAAGAACAAGGCGCGCTACACCTCGCCGGAACTGCGCACCATCGAGCAGCTTGTGTTCAAGACGCCGGATGCGGCCAAGGCCGCGCTCGATTCGCTTAAGACCGGTGCAACATTCGACAAGCTCGTCACGGCGGAAGGCAAAACCCCGGCCGACACGCTGCTCGGCACACTGGCCAAGGACAAGATCGCCGACAAGGCGGTCGCCGACGCGGCCTTCGCGCTCAATACCAATGAAGTCAGCCAGGTTGTGCAAGGTGCCTTCGGTCCGGTGTTGCTGCGCGTTACCGAGATCAAGCCCGAGGTGGTGAAGCCGCTCGCCGAAGTGTCCGACCAGATCCGCAAGGACCTGGCGCTGGGCGAGGCAAGCCGCATCCTTCTGGACGTGCGTGACAATTACGAAGACGCCCGCGCAGCCGGCGGTTCGCTGGCCGATGCTGCTACCAAGCTGAAGCTGAAGATCGTCACCATCGACGCCATCGACCGCAGCGGCCTGCGGCCCGACGGAAGCATCGTCAAGGACCTGCCGCAATCACCGGAGTTGATCAAGGCTGTCTTCGACGCGGAACCCAACACCGAAAACGATGCCTTGACCACGGCGGATAACGGCTTCGTTTTCTATGAGGTGGCCTCCATTACGCCAGCTCGTGACCGGACGCTGGACGAGGTTCGTCAGAAAGTCGTCGCGGACTGGACCGCGGCGGAGACGACCAAGCGGCTGGCCGCCAAGGCTGACGAGCTCGAAAAGCGGCTCAAGGCCGGCGCCACGCTCGACGTCATCGCCGGCGAACTGAAGCTGGAAAAACAGACCAAGCGCGGCGTCAAGCGGGAGGCCGACGATGTCGATTTCGGCAAGGAAGGCGCGGCAGCGATGTTCGGCGTCGGCGAAGGCGGCACCGGCTTGATCCCCTCGCCCACCGGCGACGGGCAGATCCTGTACAAGGTCGCCGAAGTGTTCGAGCCCGCAGGAGCCGATGCCAGCTCGGTGCCGGACGATGCGCGGAAATCCTTCACTTCCGGCATGTCTGACGATCTGCTCGACCAGTTGGTGGCGCAGTTGCAGACGCAGTATGACGTTCGCGTCGACCAGGCCGCAGTCGCCCAAGCCTCGACAAGATGAGCGCGCTGAAAACCCATATCGCCAAGGTCGCGACCGGAAGCGCGCTCTCCTTCGAGGAAGCGCGCGAGGCCTTCGACATCATCATGTCGGGCGACGCCACCCCCGGCCAGATCGGCGGCTTCCTGATGGCGCTGCGCGTGCGCGGCGAAACGGTGAGCGAGATTTCGGGCGCCGTCGCCACCATGCGGGCCAAGATGTTGCGCGTCGAAGCGCCGGACGGCGCCATCGATATCGTCGGCACGGGTGGCGACAATTCCCACAGCGTCAACATTTCGACGGCATCGGCTTTTGTGATTGCCGGCAGCGGTGTGCCGGTTGCCAAGCACGGCAATCGCGGCCTGTCGTCGCTGACAGGAGCCGCCGACGTGCTGGTTGCACTCGGCGTCAAGATCGACATCTCGCCCGAATTCATCGGCCGCTGCATCCACGAGGCCGGCGTCGGCTTCATGTTCGCGCCTGCGCACCATCCGGCGATGAAGCATGTAGGCCCGACCCGCGTCGAGCTCGGCACCCGCACCATATTCAACCTGCTTGGGCCCCTCTCCAATCCGGCCGGCGTCAAGCGGCAGATGGTCGGCGTGTTCCTGCCGGAATGGATCCTGCCGGTGGCCGAGACACTGAAGGCGCTGGGCGCCGAGCATGCCTGGGTTGCCCATGGCGACGGCTATGACGAGATCACCACCACCGGCGAGACACAGGTCGCCGAACTGATCGGCGGCGAGATACGCAGCTTCACCTTGACCCCTGAAGCGGTTGGGTTGGCGCGCCACACCAAGGATGAGTTGCGCGGCGGCGACGCGGACTACAACGCCAAGGCATTGCGCGATATGCTGGGTGGCGCTGCCGGCGCCTATCGCGACACCGTGCTGATGAATGCCGGCGCCGGACTGGTCGTGGCGGGCAAGGTGACGACGCTTGGCGACGGCATCGTGACGGCGGCGCAAGCCATCGACAGCGGCCGGGCGCTGCAAGTGCTCGACAGGCTGGTCGAGATTTCGAACGGATAGAGCGTGTCTGACATTCTTCGCAAGATCGAGGCCTACAAGCGCGACGAGATCGCAGCGGCAAAGGCGCGTGTGCCGCTCGCCGAAATCAAGGCGCGCGCGAAGGACGCGGACGCGCCCCGCGGCTTTCTCGCCGCACTCGAGGCGAAGCGCAGATCCGGCGCCTTCGCGCTGATCGCCGAGATCAAGAAGGCAAGCCCATCCAAGGGTCTGATCCGCGCCGATTTCGATCCGCCAGCGTTGGCGCGAGCTTATGCGAAAGGCGGCGCCGCCTGTCTTTCGGTGCTGACCGACGCGCCGTCTTTCCAGGGCGCGCCGGAATTTCTCACCAGGGCGCGAGCCGCCGTCGCCCTGCCCGCGCTGCGCAAGGATTTCCTGTTCGATCCGTATCAGGTCTACGAAGCCCGCGCCTGGGGCGCGGACGCCATCCTCATCATCATGGCCAGCGTCGACGACGCCTTGGCCAGCGACCTCGAATCGACGGCGTTCGAACTCGGCATGGATGCGTTGGTCGAAGTGCATGACGAGGCCGAGACGCAGCGCGCGCTAAAGCTGTCGTCGCGGCTGATCGGGATCAACAACCGCAATCTGCGCACGTTCGAGACTAACCTCGATACCTCAGTGCGGCTGGCGACGATGGTGCCGGCCGACCGCTTGCTGGTCAGCGAGAGCGGAATTTTCTCGCATGATGATTGCCTCAGGCTTCGAAAGAGCGACATCGGCACCTTTCTGGTCGGCGAGAGCCTGATGCGGCAACAGGATGTCACCGCGGCCACGCGCCTGCTGCTGACGGGCAAGGCAGCGGCCGAGGTGGTCTGACGATGACGGCCGCCCTCACCCATATCGGCGCCCAGGGCGAGGCCAATATGGTCGATGTCGGAGACAAGGCGGAGACGACACGCACGGCGATCGCCGAGGGCTTTGTCGCGATGCGACCCGAGACGCTGAAGACGATTCTCGCCGGCAACGCCAAGAAAGGCGACGTGCTCGGCACCGCGCGCATCGCCGGCATCATGGCGGCGAAGAAGACGCATGAGCTGATCCCGCTCTGCCATCCGCTGCTTCTGACCAAGGTCTCCGTCGACATCGAGCCGGACCATGCTCTGCCCGGCCTGAAGGTCACCGCACTGGCGCGCGTCACCGGCAAGACGGGCGTCGAGATGGAAGCGCTGACCGCCGCTTCGGTGGCCTGCCTGACCATATATGACATGGCCAAGGCGGTGGACCGCGCCATGGTCATCTCCGGCATCCGGCTGGTCGAAAAGACCGGCGGCAAGTCGGGCTCGTACAAGGCAGGCGGCTGATGGCGCTTGTACCAATCGCCGACGCGCTCGAGCGCCTGCTCGAGGGTGCAGGGCCTTTGGCTGGCGAAAGCGTTCCCCTGTTCGAGGCGGCGGATCGCGTGCTGGCGGCACCGGTTGTTGCGCTGCGTACCCAGCCGCCCTTCAACGCCTCCGCCATGGATGGCTACGCAGTGCGCGCTATCGATGTGGCGTCGGTGCCGTCGCGACTTTCGGTGATCGGCAAGGCGCCGGCCGGGCGCGGCTTTGACGGCAGGGTCGGCAAGGCGCAGGCCGTGCGCATCTTCACCGGCGCACCAGTGCCCGAAGGCGCCGACACCATCGTCATCCAGGAGAATGTCCGGGATCTCGGCGGCGGCGACATCGAAGTGATCGAACCCACCGCCGAAGGGCGCAATATCCGCCGCCTCGGCCTCGACTTTTCAAAAGGCGACGTGCTGCTGGAAAAAGGCCGCGTGCTCGACCCGGCGGCGCTGTCGCTGGCGGCATCGGCAAATCATCCACGGGTCAGCGTGGTGAAACGGCCGCTGGTCGCCATCATCGCCACCGGCGACGAATTGTTGCCGCCCGGCAGCGAACTCGGACCGGACCAGATCATCTCATCCAATGCCTATGGCGTTGCCGCGACAGCACAATCGGTCGGCGCCCGCGCGCTTGATCTCGGCATAGCCGCCGACCGCAAGGATGCGATTGCAGCCTTGGTGAAAAAGGCGGTCACTGCCGGCGCGGACGTCATCGTCACGCTTGGTGGCGCCTCGGTCGGTGATCACGACCTGATCCATGACGTTCTGACCGGCGAAGGCATGAAGCTCGGCTTCTGGAAGATCGCCATGCGCCCCGGCAAGCCGCTGATGTTCGGCCGCCTCGGCGATATCAGGTGCATAGGCCTGCCCGGCAACCCGGTCGCGAGCCTGGTCTGCTCGCAGCTCTTCCTGAAGCCGTTGCTGGCACAGCTCGGTGGCCGCGACCATCGCCAGGATATACGCCCGGCACGATTGGGCGTCGCTATGCCGGCCAATGATCTGCGCCAGGACTATGTGCGGGCGGTGGTCAGGGAAGATGACGGCGCGCTGGTGGCGACCCCGTTCGGCATCCAGGACTCCTCGATGCTGAAAATGCTGGCCGACGCCAACGGGCTGATCGTGCGGGCGCCGTTTGCCGCCGCAGCCGCTGCGGGCGAGGCCTGCAGCGTGCTGATGCTGCGCTGAAGAACCGCCGGACAAGCCATTAATAGTAATATCGAAAACGATCTCGGTGCTATTCCGCGATCAAGGTCAGTGTCAGCGGATGCGCTGGATCGGCAAGGCCGTCGACAATGCTGTAATGATGCCGGTCGGGTTCGACCACGGTGCTGGTGGTGGCGCCAAGACCTGTCCAGATGTTGGCGAGCAGCGCGTTCTGGCGCAGGAATTCGGCGCGCTCGCCACCACCCGCCCAGCAAGTGATGCGCGCACCATCCATTGGCCGCAGCAGCGCCGGACTTTCAGCCGATGCCTCCTCTTCGTCGATTGCCAGTGCCTTGTTCATCCCGGTGCGCATGATCGGACGCAGGTCGTGGAGGCCTGAAATCGAAACGACGTGGCGTATGCGCCGCGCCACATCGGCCGCCAGAGGCGTGGTTGTCGTTATCATGCGGGTGGCGAGATGGCCGCCGGCCGAATGTCCGGTCAGCATCAGCGGCCCGTCGACCATCGCCGCGGCCTTGCCGACAGCCGCCCCGATCTCCTGGACTATGCCGGCAATGCGTATGTCAGGGCATAGCGTGTAGGACGGCATCGCCACGGCAAAGCCGCTGCTGACCGCGCCATTGGCGAGGTGCGACCACAAACTCTTGTCGGTCTCCAGCCAATAACCGCCATGGATGACCACCACCAGCCCCTTGGGCGCGGCATTGGGAAGGAAAAGATCGAGCCGATTGCGCCGCCCGTCACCATAGGCGATGTCGAGCCGTGCCCGGCCCTCCACCGAGAGCGCATCACGAAATGCTTGCGCTGGCTCCGCCCACGCGGCCGGCCAGCGGTCGCTGCCGGCGATGTTCGCGCCATTGGCATAGGCATCGTCCCAATCGACAATGTGACGTTCGAACATCTGTGCCCTCCCCAGAACGGCATCGCTTGTGACCTAGCAATGACCACCGCCACGCCATGCGTCAATGCTCCGGAACAAAACATTTTAGGCTTGAAACAAATTTCGACTGGTGCGATCCTGCCATGACGAACAGCCGACAAAATGGGAGGTCTGCTGTGCTGCCCTGCCCCGCTGATGCTCATCCTTTCTCGGTGGCATCGTCGAGCAGGCACGATTGGTGGCGCGAAGCCTCCCGCGAAGGACAGGAACTTCAAATCCACCACACCGGCCAGGCGCCTCGCGCACCGGCCAGGCAGCAGACGGGATAGCGGCGACATGCTTGGGCCTTCAGCGCATATCGACACGTTCACGCGCGATCACTTGCCGCCGCCGGAGCAATGGCCGGACTTCCTGCTCGAAGGTTTCGACTATCCCGAACGCCTCAACGCCGGCGTCGAACTGACCGACAGGCTGGTCGAGAAGGGCCTCGGTGACCACACCGCGCTGATCGGCAATGGCCGCCGCCGCACCTACAAGGAACTGTCCGACTGGACGAACAGGCTGGCCCATGCGCTGGTCGAGAATTATGGCATCAGGCCAGGCAACCGGGTGCTGATCCGTTCGGCCAACAACCCCGCCATGGTCGCCTGCTGGCTGGCCGCCACCAAGGCCGGCGCCGTGGTCGTCAACACCATGCCGATGCTGCGCGCCGGCGAACTCGCCAAGATCGTCGACAAGGCGGAAATCACCATCGCGCTCTGCGACACCAGGCTGATGGACGAGATGACCGCCTGCGCCAAGGACAGCGCGTTCCTCAAACAGGTCATCGGCTTCGATGGCACCGCCAACCATGATGCCGAACTCGATCGTGCCGCTCTCGACAAGCCGGTTATCTTCACCGCCGTCGACACCGGCCGCGACGATGTCGCTCTGCTCGGCTTCACCTCGGGCACGACAGGCGTGCCGAAAGCGACGATGCATTTCCACCGCGACCTCCTGATCATCGCCGACGCCTATGCCCGCGAAATCCTCCAGGTGACGCCGGACGATATCTTTGTCGGTTCGCCGCCGCTCGCCTTCACCTTCGGCCTTGGCGGGCTCGCCATCTTCCCGCTGCGCTTCGGTGCGGCGGCGACGCTGCTGGAACAGGCGACGCCACCCAACATGATCCACATTATCGAGACCTACAGGGCGACGATCTCCTTCACCGCGCCGACCGCGTATCGCGCCATGCTGAAGGCCATGGATGAAGGGGCCGATTTGTCGTCGCTGCGCGTCGCCGTTTCGGCCGGTGAAACCTTGCCCGCACCGGTTTTCGAGGAGTGGACGCAAAAGACCGGCAAGCCGATTCTCGACGGCATCGGCGCCACCGAAATGCTGCACATCTTCATCTCCAATCGCCTCATCGACATGAAGCCCGCTTCGACCGGCAAGCCGGTGGGCGGCTACGAGGCGCGCATCGTCGACGACGAGATGCGCGAGGTGCCGCGCGGCACAACCGGCAGGCTGGCGGTGCGAGGCCCGACCGGCTGCCGCTACATGGCCGATGACAGGCAGAAAGAATACGTGCGCGACGGCTGGAACCTCACCGGCGACACCTTCACCCAGGACGAAGACGGCTTCTTCCATTTCGCCGCACGCTCCGACGACATGATCGTCAGCGCCGGCTACAACATTGCCGGGCCCGAAGTCGAGGCAGCACTCCTGTCGCATCCTGACGTCGCCGAATGCGCGGTGATCGGCGCGGACGATGCCGAACGCGGCCAGATCGTCGAGGCGCATGTCGTGCTGGTGCAGGGCGTGGCGCCTGACGCGTTGACCACCAAGCGCCTGCAGGATCACGTCAAGGCAACGATCGCGCCCTATAAATACCCGCGGTCGGTGAAATTCATCGCCGCTCTGCCCAAGACCCAGACCGGCAAGATCCAACGCTTCCGGCTGCGCACGGAGAAAATCAATTGAGCGAACCATACGATCCGGCGTCCGAAGGCGCACAGATGTCGTTCAACGAGCGCATGTCCTACAGCGACTATCTGCATCTGGAGAAGGTGCTGGAGGCCCAGACGCCGCTGTCGTCAGCGCATGACGAGATGCTGTTCATCATCCAGCACCAGACCTCGGAACTGTGGATGAAACTCGCCCTGCACGAGATTGGTGCCGCGATCCGCTCGATCCGCGCCGATCGCCTCGAGCCGAGCTTCAAGATGCTGTCGCGCGTCGCCCGCATTTTCGAACAACTGAACAACGCCTGGGACGTGCTGCGGACGATGACGCCCAGCGAATACACCGAGTTCCGCGACGCGCTCGGCCAGTCATCAGGCTTCCAGTCCTGGCAGTATCGCGCCATCGAGTTCATGGCCGGCAACCGCAACCTCGCCATGCTCGGGCCGCACAAGCACCGGCCAGACCTCAGCGGAAAGCTGGAGGCGATCCTGGCGGAGCCGTCGCTCTACGACGAAGCGCTGCTGCTCTTGGCGCGCAACGGATTCGACATCGGCGCTGATGCCAAGCGCACGGACTGGCGTGAGACGCGAGCCGAGAATGAAGAGGTTCTGGTCGCCTGGCAGACCATTTACCGCGACCCGCAGCGCTACTGGATGTTCTACGAACTGGCCGAGAAGCTGGTCGACTTCGAGGACTATTTCCGCCGTTGGCGTTTCAATCATGTCACCACGGTCGAGCGCATCATCGGCCTGAAACGCGGCACCGGCGGCACGTCGGGTGCTTCGTACCTGAAGAAGATGCTCGAGATCGTGCTGTTCCCGGAGCTGTGGACGGTCCGCACACGGCTCTGACATCATCGAAATGAGAACAGGCACACCGAGGGGACGCGCTTGCAGCGGGAACCCTTCGCGAACAACCGAGGACTGAACGACCATGAGTGGAATTCCTGATCTCGCTGCGATCGAAGCGATGGATGCCACGGATCCGCTGCGTGCCATGCGCGATCGTTTCATTTTGCCAGAGGGGGTGATCTATCTCGACGGCAATTCACTTGGGGCGGCATCACATGCCGTTTTCGGCGAGTTGCAGCAAGCGGCGACCCAGGAATGGGCCCAGGATCTCATCCGGGCCTGGAATACAGCCGGATGGTTCGAGATGCCGATCGAACTCGGCGATCAGCTTGGACGCCTGATCGGAGCCGCGGCCGGCCAGACCGTCGTCTGCGACACGACGTCGACCAACATCTACAAGGTGTTGCATGCGGCGATGGAGATGCGGCCCGGCCGGTTGGCCATCGTCGCCGAGGGTGACAGTTTTCCCACCGACCTGTACATCGCCGAAGGCGTGGCCTCGACCCGGGATGGCGCCTTGCTGCGCCTCGCGGGCGTCGACGCGCCAACCATCGAGGAGCTGATCGACGAAAGCGTCGCGGTGGTGCTGGTCAACCACGTCAATTACAAATCCGGTGAACTGCGCGACATGACGGCGCTGACGCGCAAGGCCCATGCGGCCGGAGCGCTGATCGTCTGGGATCTCTGCCACACCGCGGGCGCTCTGCCGGTCGAGCTCGATCATGCAAATGCTGATTTCGCTGTCGGCTGCACCTACAAATACCTCAACGGCGGTCCGGGCGCGCCAGCCTTCATCTATGCCGCCCAGCGCCACCACGGCGAGATCAGCCAGCCACTCAGCGGCTGGTGGGGGCATGCGAGGCCCTTTGCCTTCGAACGGGGTTATGTTGCCGGCACCGGTATCCGCCGCTTTCTGTGCGGCACGCAGCCGGTCCTGTCGATGCGGGCGCTCAAAGGTGCGCTCGCCATCTGGAACGACGTCGACATGGCGGCATTGCGAAAGAAAAGCGTCGCGCTGACCGAACTGTTCATCCAGCTCGTCGAAGCGAAGTGCGGCGCCTATGGTCTCACGCTGGAGAGCACCCGAGATGCGACCAAGCGCGGCAGCCAGGTGTCGTTCCTTCACGATCAGGGCTATCAAATCATGCGGGCGCTGATCGAGCGCGGCGTGATCGGTGACTTCCGCGCGCCGTCAGCCATCCGTTTCGGATTTACGCCGCTCTATGTCGGCTACAAGGACGTGTGGCTGGCGGTCGAGGTGCTGGAAGACATTCTGCGCACGAGTGCATGGAAGGACCAGCGTTTCGCCGTCAAGGAGGCCGTAACCTGACGCGGCCGTCCCGACGATCTGTCGTCGCGTCTTGCCCCCAGGTCGGATGACGGAGGACGAATTTTTCGGCTCGCGAATGCGTTCGCCGCTGGTAGCCAGCGCAGGCTGCAATAGATTAACCAAGGTTGGCATTTTGGCTTCGTTTCGTTCACGGCAAACGAACGCCCGGAAAGCTGGAAATGCGCCCGTCGCGGATCCATGGGCAGCTCATGCCAGGCTTGAGCCAAGGTGGGCCACAGCCCATTAACCATAACAATTTCAATGCCGGCAAGCGCATTGTGACGGCATACAGTCGTCGACGAGGCCCGCTGGCGAGCGCCAATAATTTCGACCCCCTTAATAAATTCATTAAACTTTAAACAGTTGCGGAACACAACTGGAACAGATAGTGTTTGTTCTGGGTTTGTTTTTCCGATTCTGGTTTCAGGTACCTGGGGGCCGCCATGCTGACGCGCAAGCAACACGAACTGCTGATGTTCATCCATGAACGCCTGAAGGAAAGCGGCATTCCGCCATCCTTCGACGAGATGAAGGAGGCGCTCGACCTTGCCTCCAAATCCGGGATTCATCGTTTGATCACGGCACTGGAAGAGCGCGGCTTCATTCGCCGGCTGCCCAACCGGGCACGCGCGCTGGAAGTGCTGCGGCTGCCGGACTCGATCGCACCCGGCCTCAACGCGGCAAAGAAGTTTTCTCCAAGCGTCATCCAGGGCAGTCTTGGTCAGGCCAGTCTCGGCCAGGGCGGCCTTGGCCGGCAGATCAGGCCAGCGTCTTCGCGGATGTCTTCAGCAGGCAATGACGACGACGTGGTCGCCGCCGTGTCGATCCCCGTGATGGGGCGCATCGCCGCCGGTGTGCCGATCGATGCCATCCAGCACCAGACGCATTCGATCTCGGTGCCGCCAGACATGATCATGGGCGGCGAGCACTATGCGCTGGAGGTCAAGGGCGACTCGATGATCGAGGCCGGCATCTTCGACGGCGACACCGTCATCATCCGCAATGCCGATACGGCGAGCCCTGGCGAGATCATCGTGGCGCTGGTGGATGAAGAGGAAGCGACGCTGAAGCGGTTCCGCCGCAAGGGCGCCTCGATTGCTCTCGAAGCCGCCAATCCGGCCTATGAAACCCGTATTTTCGGGCCAGACAGGGTCAAGGTGCAGGGCAAGCTCGTTGGCCTGATCCGCCGCTACTAAGGCAGCTGCGGTTCAACGACTGGCTTCTCGGGTCTCTTGAAGGGCGGCAGTCCCCTCGCCTCGCGTGAAAACTTGCGTTGCGCGTGCCAGGGCCGATATGGCCTGTCCACGGCGAAGCTGATTGTCGCCGGCGCGGTCGCCGATTGGCGATCGAAGAAGACGGCAGCACTGCCTTTGCGGGCCAGTTGCCGTTTGGTGATAACGAGAACCAGCGGGTTGTGACAGGCGTCATAGGCCGTCGCGTCATTGATGACGATCAGGTCGGCGAAACCACAGGCTTTCCAGGTGTCTTTTCGGTCCTCGACATAGGCAATGAACGCGCCGGACGGATGCCTGGCGACGCAAACGCCTGAAGTGCAATAGAACGGTGCTCCCGGCGGCATTTCAGCCGCATCCGCGACGTCGAATTGACCGTCGCCTTCGTCGAACACCTCCGGCACGATGATGCTTTCGGATGTCAGCGCACGCTTCCAGTTGTCGACGGTGAATTCGTTCGGCCTGGCCCGGCTGACCGCGAGTTCGCCGCCGCCGATCGGCAACGCGACCAGCCTTGCGTCCTCCGAGATCAGCACGTCGGGTGCGCGCGTGTCCGAGACCGTCAGCAGGCCGGCAAGCGCGAAAGGAAGAGCTGCCAGCCGCAGCCATGTCGTCGCCATCGTCGCGATGACAAGGGCAATCGCCACCAGGAGGACAGACTGCCGCGAAATCAAGCCGATTGCGTCGACTGGCGAACGCTCGGAAATCCATCCGGACATTGCGATCATCGCCGTCAGGCCTTTGCCCATTACATAAAGAAAGGGGCCGTCGGCGCCGAATGGCATCGCCAGTGCGCTGAGGACTGCGAAAGGCATGACGACCAGTGATACGATCGGCATGATCGCCAGATTGGCGAACAGGCTGAGCGGCGACACACGCTGAAAATGCCAGATGGCAAACAGCGCCGTGGCGCCGCCGGCGATGATGGAAGTCATGGAAAGGCCGCCTGCCGCCAGCAGGAATTTTCGCGTCAGGAAACCAGGCAGCGACCGCTTTGGCGGCGGTGGTCTCGTCTTTCCCGCACGATGCTCCGACCAGCCGGCATAGGCGCCGACCAGCGCCGCGGTTGCGGCGAAGGACATCTGGAAACTCGGGCCGACCACTTCATGCGGCGACACCACGATGACGGCGATCGCTGAAACTGCTAGATTGCGCATGGTGAGTGCCGCCCGATCGAACAGCACGGCAATCAGCATCACTGCCAGCATTATGAAGCTGCGCTCGGCGGCGACGACGATGCCTGAGATGACGAGATAGGCGGCGATCGAGAACAGTGCCGCGACGGCGGCGTATTTCTTGACCGGACGACGCGCGGAAAAGTCCGGAAACAAGGCGAAGGCGCCGCGCAGCAGCCCCATGATGGTGCCGGCGACGAGCGCCATATGCAGTCCGGAAATGGAGATGATGTGGTAGATGCCGGTACGCCGCATCGCTTCGTTGATGTCATCGGGAATGCCGGCGCGCACGCCGACGATCAGCGCCGCCGCGATCTCGCCCTCGGCGCCACCGACGCTGCCCCTGATGTGGTCGGCAATCGCTTCACGGGCTTTTTCTATCCCCGAGGAAAGGCGGTCCGATAGCGGCATGTCGCCGTCATCGGTGACGACAAGTTTTGGATTGCCGAGAAAGAACCCGCTGCCGCCGATGCCGGCGAAATAGCTGTCGAAGGAGAAGTCGTAGCTGTCCGGCCGCACAGGCCCGGTCGGCGGCAACAGCTTGGCATATCCAGTGATCAGGGAGCCGGCGATCACGTCCGCCGGGATCTTTCGCGCCGAAAGTCGCACCCGCTCCGGCGCATAGCGCAGTTTCGGCCTTGCGGTCGATGTGACGTCGATGGTCAGCCGGATACGACCGCTCTCCATCCGGTCGAGCGAAACGACGCGGCCGGTCACTTGCGTCGAGATTTCCGAGCCCAGCATCTGCGTTCCCGCCCGCCATGTCTCGACCTTTGCGGCGAGCAGGCCGAACGCGCACAAAAGTGCCGCCATGAAGCACAGATGGGTTTTCGGCCAGGAACGCGAGACCAGCGCAAACAGCCCCGCCAAGATGACAACTGCGACAGGCTTTGCGAAGCCAGGTTCCGCCGCCAGCGAAAAATAGCCGATCGCCCCGCTCGCCAGGCAGACCGGCACCAGCAGGAAGGCCACGCCTCGGTCGAGTTCCAGGCCCGCCGCCATGGTCACGCCATGGCGCAGGCGCGGCAGCGAAATCCGGCCGATTTGCCGGCGCACGCGCACGATCCTGCTGGCTTCGGCAGCTGGAACCGGGGCGGGGGCATCCGTTTGCAACGGCGCCTTGCCGGGATCCGGCACGAGGGGCGATGGCGGCGGCAATGAAGCCGGCAGCGGCGCTGCAAACAGGGACCGTTCGCTGACGCCAATGACAGCGTCCTCGCCCTGATCCGAGCCCCAGCCTCGTCCAGCCATCGGGTCTGCCCCTTGCGCCCTCGACACCCTATGCTACATGAACGCCGGGCGCGCGAAAGTCCGCGTAGCCGCACCCCGCTTCAGATGGTTTCCGAGAGTTCCATGTCCGACAAGGTCGTCACCCGTTTTGCCCCCTCGCCCACCGGCTACCTGCATATAGGCGGCGCGCGCACGGCGCTGTTCAACTGGCTGTATGCAAGGCACACCGGCGGCACGATGCTGCTGCGCATCGAGGACACCGATCGCGAGCGCTCCAACGATGCCGCGACCGCTGCCATTCTCGACGGGCTTTCCTGGCTTGGCCTCAGCTGGGACGGCGAGCCGGTGTCGCAGTTCGAGCGTGCGCCGCGCCACCGTGAGGTGGCCGAGGAACTCGTGCGCATGGGCAAGGCCTATTATTGCTATGCCACGCCAGCCGAACTGGAGGCGATGCGCGAGGCCGCCAGAGCCAAGGGCCTGCCGCCCCGCTATGATGGCCGCTGGCGTGACCGTGACCCCTCAGAGGCGCCCGCGGGTGCCAAGGGCGCCATTCGCATCAAGGCGCCGACCGAGGGCGAGACGGTGGTGCACGACCGCGTCCAGGGCGAGGTGCGCTTTCCCAACAAGGATCTCGACGATTTCATCATCCTGCGTTCGGACGGCAATCCGACCTACATGCATGCCGTCGTCGTCGACGATCATGACATGGGCGTCACCCATATCATCCGCGGCGACGATCATCTGACCAACGCCGCGCGCCAGACCGTGATCTACAACGCCATGGGCTGGGCCGTGCCCTCGATGTCGCATATTCCGCTGATCCACGGCGCCGACGGCGCCAAGCTGTCGAAGCGGCACGGCGCCCTCGGCGTCGAGGCCTATCGCGCCATGGGTTATCTGCCCGAGGCGTTGCTGAACTACTTGGCGCGCCTCGGCTGGAGCCATGGCGACGACGAGATCATGTCGATCAAGGACATGATTTCCTGGTTCGACATCGGTGATGTCAACAAAAGCGCGGCTCGCTTTGACTTCGCCAAGCTGGAGGCGATCAACGGCGCGCATATGCGCCGCATGAGCGACGCCGAACTGCTCGATATCTTCATCGCCACCCTGCCCTATCTCGAAGGCGGCCCGGCGATGGCCGCGCGCCTGAACGACAGCAACAAGGCGCAGCTGCTGGCCGCGTTGCCGGGCCTGAAGGAGCGCGCCAAGACGCTGGTCGAACTCGTCGATGGCGCGGCGTTCCTGTTTGCCACGCGGCCGCTGCCGATCGACGACAAGGCGGCCCTTTTGCTCAATGACGATGCCCGCAAGATCCTGCGCGGCGCTCACGAAGCTTTGAACGGGCTTACAAGCGACTGGACGGCCGCCTCGGCGGAGGCCGCGATCCGCGAGGTAGCAGTGGCCGGCGGCCACAAGCTCGGCGCCGTGGCCCAGCCTTTGCGCGCCGCTTTGACCGGCAAGAGCACCTCGCCGGGCGTGTTCGATGTGCTTGCCGTGCTCGGCCGCGAGGAAAGCCTGGCGCGCATAGCAGATCAAATCGATTAGGAGCAAACTGGCCCAAGAAGATTGGCATTGAAAGGCGGGTTTCGCAGTGCAACATTAGGCCTTGGCCCAATCTGGCACGCACCTCCTGAAATGCGGTGGCGAATACGCGCATTGCGGTGATCTCAACGTGTCGCACTGCAGAATTTTGCCTTTGCCGGCATGAGGAAACAAGAAGGAGTTTGCAATGACCGACGCTGCGAAAAAGCTGGACTTGGGCGGCAAGAGCCAGGAGGCCACGGCAACCCTTGCATTCGCCGGCAAGACCCATGAATTCAAGGTGCGAAGCGGTTCTGTAGGGCCTGATGTCATCGACATCGCTTCGCTCTACACCACCACCGGGGCCTTCACCTACGATCCCGGCTTCACCTCGACCGCAAGCTGCGAGTCAGAAATCACCTTCATCGACGGCGACGCCGGCATCCTCTTGCACCGCGGCTATCCGATCGACCAGTTGGCCGAACACGGCGATTTCCTCGAGGTCTGCTACCTCCTGCTCTACGGTGAATTGCCGACCAAGGCGCAGAAGGACGATTTCGACTACCGCGTGACGCGCCACACCATGGTGCACGAACAGATGTCGCGCTTCTTCACCGGCTTCCGCCGCGACGCGCACCCGATGGCGGTGATGTGCGGCGTGGTCGGCGCGCTGTCGGCCTTCTATCACGATTCCACCGACATCTCCGACCCGTACCAGCGCATGGTGGCGTCGATGCGGCTGATCGCCAAGATGCCGACGATCGCGGCGATGGCCTACAAATACCACATCGGCCAGCCCTTTATTTACCCGAAGAATGAGCTGAATTTCGCCGCCAACTTCCTGCACATGTGCTTTGCCGTGCCGTGCGAGGAGTACAAGATCAACCCGGTGCTGGCGCGCGCCATGGAGCGCATCTTCATCCTGCACGCCGATCACGAGCAGAACGCCTCGACCTCG
This sequence comes from Mesorhizobium sp. M1406, assembly GCF_040317555.1. Taxonomy (NCBI): domain Bacteria; kingdom Pseudomonadati; phylum Pseudomonadota; class Alphaproteobacteria; order Hyphomicrobiales; family Phyllobacteriaceae; genus Mesorhizobium; species Mesorhizobium sp. M1406. The sequence continues at coordinate 48,148 of NZ_JAMYKW010000015.1, forward strand.
ACCGTTCGTCTCGCCGGCTCTTCGGGTGCCAACCCGTTCGCCTGCATCGCCGCCGGCATCGCTTGCCTGTGGGGGCCGGCACATGGCGGCGCCAATGAAGCGGCGCTCAACATGCTGGGCGAGATCGGCCATGTCGACCACATCCCGGAGTTCATCGCCCGCGCCAAGGACAAGAACGACCCGTTCCGGCTGATGGGCTTCGGCCACCGCGTCTACAAGAACTACGATCCGCGCGCCAAGATCATGCAGAAGACGGCGCACGAGGTTCTGGGTGAGCTCGGCATCAAGGACGATCCGCTGCTCGACATCGCCATGGAACTGGAAAAGATCGCGCTGACCGATCCCTATTTCATCGAGAAGAAGCTCTACCCGAACGTCGATTTCTATTCCGGCATCACGCTGAAGGCGCTGGGCTTCCCCACCACCATGTTCACCGTTCTGTTCGCGGTCGCCCGCACCGTCGGCTGGATCGCGCAGTGGAAAGAGATGATCGAGGACCCACGCCAGAAGATCGGCCGCCCGCGGCAGCTCTATACCGGTGCGCCCGAGCGCGACTACGTGCCGATCGCCAAGCGGTGATGAGAGCGAGTAGGGAATAGCCAATAGCGAATAGGGAGTTTTATATAGGCCGAGGCGGTGAGAACCGCCTTCTTCCTATTCGCTATTCGCTATTCGCTATTCGCTATTCGCTCTCTTGATATACCGCATCACCACCTGTGCGGCGATCTCGCCGGAGGGCATGTCGGTCGCCATGCGCCGCGTGATCTCGGCAAAGCCTTGCTTCTGCCAGGCGCGCATGCCGCTGTCGGCGAACAAGGCTTCCAATTGGCGGGCCAGATTGTTCGGCTTGACGTACTCATTGTAGAATTCCGGGATCAACGCTCGATCCGAGATCAGATTGGGCAGCAGTGCCGACCAGACAGAAACCAGATACGGCGCTACGACGCGCGCGACCGGGTCGAGCCGGTAGCAAGAAATCATAGGCACACCCGCCAGCGCCAGTTCCAGCGATACCGTCCCGGATGCGATGAGCGCGGCATCGGCCTTGCCGAAAGCCTGCCATTTGCGTTGCGGATCGACGATGATCTCGGGCTTTTCATCCCAACGGTTGACCGAGGATTTGACGAGGTCGGCGACATGCGGAACCGTCGGCAGCAGCAGGCGCAGGCGATGCCCCCGCGCGCGCAGCATCGATACCGTCTCGCCGAACGGGTCGAGCAGGCGCCGCACCTCACCGCGCCGCGAACCGGGCAGGACAAGCAGCGTCTTCACGCGTTCCGCGGCAAGGTCGCGCGGCAGGTCCTGCGCCTTGGCCGCGGCGAGAACGCCCGCATCATGCGTCAAGCGATGCCCGACATAGGTGCCCTGCGGGCCGCCCAGCCGCTCGAGCTCCTTCACCTCGAATGGCAGGATGCAGAGGATATGGTCGACATAGGGCTTCATCGCCGCCGCCCTGCCCGGCCGCCACGCCCAGACGCTCGGGCAGACATAGTGGATGATCGGGATCGATGGATTGGCCGCCCGCACCTTCTTGGCGACGCGCAACGAAAAGTCCGGGCTGTCGATGGTGACGAGGCAGTCCGGCTTTTCGTCCGCAACGGTCTTGGCCAGTTGGCTGATCCGCCGCATCAGGCGCGGCAGGTCGCGCAGGATGGCGCTGAAACCCATCAGGGCGATCTCGCCGGCATCGAATGGCGAGACCAGCCCCAGTGCCTGCAAATGGCGGCCGCCGAGGCCGACGAGTTGTACCTCGCGCCCGGTAGCCTGCTTGAGCGAACGCACGATGTCGGCGCCGAGCAGATCGCCGGACTCCTCGCCGGCCACGATCGCGATCTTCAATGCCCTGTCAGCCATTGTGTGGCTCCGTCGCCGCAGGCAGGCCAATGATGAACAGGCCGAGTGCGTTGGCGCGTGCGATGGTTTCCGGGCCTTCGAGAACCAGCGAACGTCCCGCCTCCACGGCAATGCCGGCAAGCCCGGCCGCATGCACGGCGCCGACCGTGCGTGGGCCGATGGACGGAAGATCCGCGCGCAGTTCCTGACCGGGCTTGGCGCACTTGACCAGCACACCGCGGGTCTTGCCGGCAATACGGCCGTGGCCACGCAGCAGCTTCGCACGGTCGAGCAGTCCCGCTGTTCCCTCGATGCCTTCCAGTGCGATGGTACGGCCGCCGACCGCGATGGCCGCCTGGCCAATATCCAGCGCCCCTATGGCCTTTGCCGCGGCAAGGCCGGCCTCGATGTCGCGCCAGTCGGATTTCCTTGGCGCGGCTTTCGTCAGGACGCCTTCGGCGGCGACAAGGTTCGGCACGATTTCGTGGGCGCCGACAACCTTTATTCCTCGCGCTTCGAGGCCCCGCGCCAGGACCTTCAGCAGGCCATCGTCGCCACTCGCCAGCGCCGCGACAACAACCGGTATCACCGCGAGCAGGCCGAGACTTGGACGCAGCCGTGTCAGTCTTGGCCTGCGCTTGATCTCGCCTGCAAGCACCAGATGGGTGATACGGTGCCGCCGCAGCAATGGTATCAGCGAGCCGATACCTTCCAGGGCGAGGCTTTCATGCTCGTAATGGGAGAGGCCCGCGATGCGGTCGACCTCGCCTTCCATCAGGATGACGAAGGGCGGATAACCTTGTTCAGCCGAGCCGGCCGCGACCTCGACCGGCAGGCTGCCGCCGCCGGCGATGATGCCGACCCTGGAGCCTGGCGGGAGATCAAGACGCGCTGCCGCTGTCTCAGTCTTCGTCATCGACATCGTCGCCATCGCCACCCTTGAGCGACGGCACAGCGTAGTGCCGCTTGCCGCGACTGGTGATGAAATCGATGATCTTCATGGCGGTCGGCGACGACACGAACTCCGCCTTGGCGAATTCGATGTTCTCGCCGACGGTGCGGGAACGATCGAAGATCATCCTGTAGGCCTTGCGCAGCACATGGATTTCGGATCTCGGCAGGCCGGAGCGCTTCAGGCCGATGATGTTGAGTCCGCGCAGGCTGGCGCGGTTGCCGACCGCGATTGCAAAGGGAATGACGTCGCCGACGACCGCCGAGCAGCCGCCCAGAAAGGCGTTGTCGCCGATGCGGACAAACTGATGCACGGCGGTCAGGCCGCCGATATAGACGTTGTTGCCGACCTCGCAATGGCCGCCCAATGTCGCGCCGTTGGCGAACGTCGCGTTGTTGCCGACGACGCAATCATGGGCGATGTGGGCGTAGGCAAGGAAATTGCCATTGTCGCCGACTGTCGTCTCGCCGCGGCTGGAATCGGTGCCGAGATGCATGGTCACGCCTTCGCGGATCGTGCAGTTCTTGCCGATGACCAGGGTGGTGCGGCCGCCCTTGTGCTTGGTGTTCTGTGGCGGCGCGCCCAATGTCGCCATTGGATAGACCTTGGTCGAGGCGCCGATTGAGGTCGCGCCCATCACCGAGACATGACTGACCAGTTCGACGCCGTCGCCGATCACCACATCGGCGCTGACGTGGCAGAACGGCCCGATGCGCACACCTTGGCCGATTTGGGCGCCTTCCTCCACAACGGAGGAAGCATGGATGGATGTCTTGATTTTCATAAGCATTATCGTCAGTCGCTGGTGACCATCATGGCTGAAATCTCGGCCTCGGCCGCCTTGGCGCCGTCGACCATGGCTTCACAAGCGAATTTGAGCAGGTTGCCGCGTTTCTTGATTTTCTTGACATGGATCTTCAACTGGTCGCCGGGGACGACCGGTTTGCGGAATTTAGCGTTGTCGATGGTCAGGAAATAGACCAGCGACGGCTTTTCAGTGCCCAGGCTGCGGATGCAGATGGCGCCGGCCGTCTGCGCCATCGCCTCGACGATGAGCACACCCGGCATGACCGGCTGCTCGGGGAAATGGCCCTGAAAATGCGGCTCGTTTATGGTCACGTTCTTGATGCCGATGGCGGACTCGTCGCCGTCGATCTCGACGATGCGATCGATCATCAGGAACGGATAGCGGTGCGGCAGGAGCTTCATCAGCCCCATGATGTCGACCGCTTCCAGCGTCGTCGACGCGATCATGTCAGCCATTGCCTCCCTCGCCCTGTTTGCGGGTCCTGGCGAGCTTGCGCAGCATGGCTATCTCCCGCATGGCTTCCGCCATCGGCTGTGCCGGATAACCGCCCCAGATCTCGCCTGCAGGGACATTGCTCATAAATCCACTTCTGGCGGCAAGCTTGGCCCCTGTCCCGATGGTCAGGTGATCCGCAAGCCCGACGCCGCCGCCCATGGTGACATTATCACCCACGACCACGGACCCAGAAATACCCGAAAGCCCGGCTATTATGCAATTGCGGCCGATGCGGACGTTATGGGCGATCTGCACGAGATTGTCGATCTTGGTGCCCTGGCCGATGATCGTGTCGGACATGGCGCCGCGATCGACGGTGGTGTTGGAGCCGATCTCGACATCGTCCTGAATGACGACGCGGCCGATCTGCGGCACGCGTTCGGGGCCCTTGGCGCCGCCGACGAAGCCAAAACCATCCTGGCCGATGCTGGCACCGCCATGGATGATGACGCGGTTGCCGATCAAGGCATACTGGATGCTGGCGCCCGGACCGACATAGCCGTCGCGTCCGATCTGGCAGGATTGTCCGATGACCGCATTGGGCGCGATGACGGTACCGCTGCCGATCGAAGCACCCGGCCCGATGACCGCGCCGGCCTCGATGACGGCACCGGCTTCGACATGCGCGGTCGCATCGACATGAGCATGCGGCGAGACACCGGTTTCACTGGTCATCGGCCCTGGCGTCGCCGCCCTCGGAAACAACAGGCGTCCGACAAAGGCGAAGGCCTGTTGCGGGCGCGGATGAACCAGAACGGCGACGCCCGCCGGCGCCTTGCCGGCAAATTCCGCCGGGCACAGGACCGCGGCCGCCCGCAGCGACGGCATCAGCGCGGAATTGCGCTTGCCGTCGACAAAGACGAGCGCATTCTCGCCGCCCTCGCTGGCCGGCGCGAGCGCCTCGATCGAAATATCGGAGTGGCCGGAATCGACAAGCACCGAGCCGGTCAGATTCGCGACTTCGCCCGCCGTATACCGGCGTGATGGCGCGAAGAACACCGGATCGGTCATTCCAGAAGCTATATCCAGCTAGGTCGGACATTTCTCCCGGACCTGAAAGACCCGGGAGCATCGTTGGCCGCCGATCAGAAGCGGGTCGATATGCCGAAGTTGAATTCCTGCACGTCGTCGGACGCTTCCTTCTTGACCGGGATCGCATAGTCGATACGGATCGGACCGAACGGCGATGCCCACATCAGGCCGACACCGACCGAAGCACGCAGTTTCATGTCAGTCGAGGTCTGAGTAGCGATGCTCTCGCTGATCTTGCTGCCGTAGAGCGTTGCGGCATCAGCGAACACAGCGCCGCGCAAACCAAAGCTTTCCGGAATGACCGGCATCGGGAACTGGGCTTCCGCCGAGGCATTGAAATACGTCGTGCCGCCGAGATGGTCACCCGTAAGACTATCCGCCGGGCCAATACCACCGTACTCAAAACCGCGGATCATGCGGTCGGTGCTCTGGAATTGGTCGAAGATGCGCAAACCACCATCGCCGCCGTACCCCTCGACATGACCTGCGCCAGCCGAGACGAGACCAACCAGATCGAATTGCTCCGAGAGCGTCTGATAGATGCTGCCGCGACCAGTAACCTTCACATACTTGGCATCGCCGCCGACGCCGGCAAATTCGGCCGTCGTGGTGGCGTAGATACCTTCATGCGGGTTCTTCATATCGTCGATGGTGTTGTAGACCAGCCCCAGGCTGATCGACGATTTGATCCAGGGGCTTTCATCGATACCCTGGAGGATCGCCTTGGAAATATCGCAGGTGCCATCAGGCTCTGCATCACTGGTGGGACCGCAATCGTCGTCCAACTTATATTTCTCTTGCGAAATATTGTACGCCAGCTGGGTCGAAATGCTATCGGTGATCGGCAAGCCGAACCGTATCGTAGCGCCCGTGGTGTCGCTGTCGTAGTTGTTACTATATTCCCTGGTCTGTTTGAAGATGTCGAAGCCAGCGGCAATGCGCCGTCCGAGGAAATAGGGTTCGGTGAAGGACAGGCTGTAGTCGCGCGAATTCTTGCCGCCGCCGGCCGAGAGCTTGATGAACTGGCCACGGCCGAGGAAGTTGCGCTCGGTGATCGATCCTTCGACGGACGGGCCGGCCGTGTCCCCGCCGGTCGAATAACCGGCGCCGACCGAGAATTCACCGGTCGACTTTTCGACGACGTCGACCACCAGCACGACCTGGTCGGGCTGCGAGCCCGGCACTGTCGAGATGTCGACTTTTTCAAAGTAATTGAGAGCTTCCAGGCGCTTCTTCGCGCGCTGGATGAGCACTTGGTTGAAGGCGTCACCTTCGCTGACATCGAACTCGCGACGAATGACATAGTCACGCGTGCGGTCGTTGCCGCGGATCTCGATGCGCTCGATATAGGCCTTGGTGCCCTGGTCGATCGTGTAGACCACCGAGATGGTGTGGTTCTCGAAATTGCGGTCGCCGCGCGGCGTCACCTGCGCGAAGGCGTAGCCGGAGCCGGCCACCTTCTCGGTCAGCGCGATGATGGAATCCTCGACGTCCTTGGCGTTGTAGACGTCGCCCTTGCGGGTCTCGACCACCGATTCCAGCGATTTGCTGTCGACTTCAGGGATCGTGCTTTCGACGCTGACGTCACCGAATGTATAGCGGTCGCCTTCCTGGACGGTGATGGTGACCGTGTACTTGTTCGTCGCACTGTCGAGTTCGCCGACAGCGGATACGACCTGGAAATCGGCGTAACCATGATTGTAATAGAAGCGGCGCAGCAGCTCCTGGTCGGCGCGCAGCTTGTCGTCGTCATAGACGTCGTCGCGCAGGACGAAGGAAAGCCAGGATGAACGCTTGGTGTTGATGACATCCGACAGGCGGCGGCTCGAATAGGCGCTGTTGCCGACGAAATTAATCGCCGCGATCTGCGTACGGTCGCCTTCGGTAATGTTGAAGACCACGTTCACGCGGTTGTCGCCAAGCTGCATGACCTGCGTGGTCACGGTCACATCGTCGCGACCAATGCGTTTGTAGGCAGCCTTGATCGATTCGACATCGGCATCGAGCGTTGCCTGCGAGAAAGTCCCGCGCGGCTTCAGCTGCACCGCCGCAGCAAGCGCATTGTCCTTGAGCTTCTTGTTGTTCTGGAACAGCACCTGGTTGACGACCTGGTACTCGGCAACCTTGACCACCAGCGTCGAGCCGACCTGGTTGATCTGCACATCCGAGAACAGGCCGGTGCCGAACAGCGCCTTGACCGCACTGTCGATATCGGAACTGGAGAAGGCCTTGCCCGGCTTGATGGTGATGTAATTGCGGATGGTCTCGGCGTCGATACGCTGGTTGCCGCTGACTTCGACTCTACTGACGACAGCGGCTTCGGCCGCCGATGTGGCAACGAACTGCACTGCGAGCGCGCCTGGCACGACAAGAGCCGCGGACAGGGTCACCGCGGAAGCGGCGCTCAGAAACTTGGATGCTGCCTTCATCGGGCTTAATAACCTTTTCTCGTAGTCCCCACGGCGAGAAAACCGGACGTGCGGTAATTTCCCCTACCGTATTAACCGGATTTTCCCTACACGCAAGGCTTCTGGTTAATTTGTATTTACTTAACCCTGCGGCGTGGCTTTCGCGTCACTCATATCCCCGTGCATGGTAAACGGCGTCTCAACATCGCCCATGCGGAGGCCGAATTTCTTCATGATTTCAGCATCCAAACAGATCGTTCCAGAAAACGAAACCCATGAAGCACAGCACCAGAAGCAACCCGGCCCGATAGGCCATTTCCATCATCCGTTCCGACACGGGACGGCGAATGACGGCCTCCACCCCGTAGAACAACAGATGGCCGCCGTCGAGGGGGGGAATCGGCAAAAGGTTGAGAAACCCGATGCCAACCGACAGCAGTGCAACCAGCTGCACGAGCCATTCGAATCCTAGTTTCGCCGCCTTGCCGGCCATGTCGGCGATCTTCACCGGGCCACCCAGCTGACATTTGTCCTCGCGCCCGACGACAAAGCGCTGCAGGAACTGGCCGGTGCGCTGGATGACGTGTCCGGTTTCCTCGACCGCCGCCGCAACCGCCCCGACCGGCGTGTACGTTATGAGCCGCGGCTGGCCGAGTTCCTTGTTGTTGACGACACCGATCACGGCGACCTTGACCTTGTTGCCGAGCGCGTCTTCCTGTTCCATCAGCCGCGGCGCCGCGGTCACCGTGACCTCCTTGCCGTCGCGCAGCATGACAAAGGTGATGATGTCGTCGGCGCGGCCCGAGACCAGGCGCTGGACGTCGCCAAAGGTTTCGACCTTGTTGCCGTCGACGCTGACGAATCGATCGCCGGGCAGGATGCCGGCCTTCGCCGCCGGGCTGTCGGCCGTCACCTCGGCCACCATGGGCTCCGCGACATAACGGCCATAGGCGGTGAACAGCACGGCAAAGACGACGATCGTCAGCAGGAAATTGAACAGCGGTCCGGCCGCGACGGTTGCCGCGCGCTTCCAGATCGGCTGCGTGTGAAAGGCGACCTTGCGCTCCTCCTCCGTCAGCGTTCCGAGTTCTTCCGACGTGGGCTGGCTCGAGGTGGCGTTCATGTCGCCGACGAATTTGACATAGCCGCCAAGCGGTATCGCGCACAGTTTCCAGCGCGTGCCGTGGCTGTCGTTGAAGCCGAAGAGTTCGGGACCGAAGCCGATCGAGAAGGCCTTGACGCCGATGCCGCACCAGCGCCCGACAAGGTAATGGCCCATTTCATGGACGAACACGACCACGGTCAGCACGAAGAGGAATGGCACCAGCGTGCCGAGGACAAAGCCTTCTGTGCTGAGAAGCGCGTGAAGAATCTCGTTCAAGACAAACCCTCAAATTCTGCCACGGCGCGGATTGCGCCGTGACTGTGACACCAATCCGGGCGAATCCAAGGCGCGCCGCGCATTGGGCCTGAAATGACACCGCTCAAACGGGAAACAAACCCTGCGCCGGATGATCGGCGGTCGCCGAAATCCAGCCAATGACGTATAGGGCGAAAGCCGCCGCGACAAGCCCGTCGACACGATCCATGACGCCGCCATGGCCCGGGATCAGCGCACCCGAATCCTTGCGGCCGTGGCGGCGTTTGACCCAGGATTCAAACAGGTCGCCGCCCTGTGAGACGATCGAAAGCACCAGCGCCACCAGGCTGAGCAATGGCAGATTGCCGACACCGGCAGCGGCGGCGAGGATCAGCCCCGCGACGACGCCGCCAACAGCGCCACCGAGCGCGCCGCTGCGCGTCTTGCCAGGCGAGATCGCCGGCGCCAGCTTCGGGCCTCCAACCGCACGGCCAACGAAATAGGCAAAGATATCGGTGGCCCAGACGACCGCGAACAGGAACAGGATGGCGACCAGGCCTGAACGGTCGCCGTCGCGCAGCAAGGCGAGCGACAAGCCTGAAACCGCGGCATAGGCAAGGCCGCTCGCATCCCATTGTCCGGCCTTGCGAACCGATGCGGCAATCGCCGTTACGGCAACCATGACCACCACAAGCGGCAACAGCCAGGAGGCGGCGAGGCCGCCAATCAAGGCGCCAATGAAGACAACCAGCAGCGCTTCCGGCAGGAAACCCAGACCCGTGGCCCCGGTCGGGCGCGACATGCGGGTCCATTCGTAGAAGATCACCCCGGCCATCGCGGCGCACAGCAAGCGGAACGGCAGACCGCCGAGCCTGGTCAAGCCAAGGGTGATGGTGGCAAGCACGATCGCCGAAATGACGCGCAGCCGGAGATTGCTCATCCCGCGGCCGGTCGCGAAGCGACATCCTGGGGCCCAAGTCCGCCGTAACGGCGTTCGCGGCCGGCAAATTCGCGCAAGGCCTCGGCAAAGTGCTCGCGACTGAAGTCGGGCCAGTAGCAAGGCAGGAAGACGAGCTCGCTATAGGCGGCCTGCCACAGGAGGAAGTTAGACAGCCGGAGCTCGCCGCTGGTGCGGATGACCAGTTCCGGGTCAGGAATGCCATGCGTGTCGAGAGCGCCGGCAAAGCTTTCGGCTGATATCGCCTCGCTGTCGAGTTCGCCACGCGCCACGGCTGATGCAAGCTTGCGCGCCGCGCGCACGATCTCGTCGCGTCCGCCATAGTTGAAGGCGATCACCAGCGTCAGCGATTCATTGCCGGCGGTCAGCGATTCGGCCTCGTCGAGCAGTCCCCTGATGTCGGGCTGCAACCCTGCCCTGTCGCCGATGATTTTGACCCGCACGCCACTCTGGTGCAATTCGGCCAGATCACGGCGGATGAACATTTTCAAGAGACCCATCAGGTCGCTGACCTCGGACTTCGGCCGCGACCAGTTCTCCGACGAGAAAGCGTAGACGGTCAGGTAGGAGATGCCGAGCCCGGGTGCCGCGCGCACCGTCTTGCGCAGCGCCTCGACGCCGGCACGATGGCCAGCGAGACGAGGCATGCCGCGCGCCTTGGCCCAGCGTCCATTTCCGTCCATGATGATCGCGACATGCGCGGGCGTTGCCATGTTCTCGCTTTCGGGTCGGCCTATGGCCAAGACCCTAAACCTGCATAATTTCAGCTTCCTTATCGGAAAGCAGGTGGTCGATGGTGCTGATCGTCTCGTCGGTAAGTTTCTGGACCTGGTCGGAGCGCTTGCGCTGATCGTCCTCGCTGATGTCGCCGTCCTTCTCCGCCTTCTTCAGGAAGTCCATGCCGTCGCGGCGCACATGGCGCGCGGCGACCCGGGCATTCTCGGCGTAGGTGTGAGAAATCTTGACCAGTTCCTTGCGGCGCTGTTCGTTTAGCTCGGGCAGTGGAATCCTGAGGTTGGTGCCGTCGACGATCGGGTTGAAACCCAGATTGGATTCGCGGATCGCGCGGTCGCCCGCGCCGACCATCGACTTGTCCCAGACCGATACCGAGATCATGCGCGGCTCCGGCACCGAGACGTTGGCGACCTGGTTGATCGGCATGGTGGTGCCATAGGCCTGCACCTGGATCGCATCGAGCAGGTTGCTGGAGGCCCGGCCGGTCCGCAGCGAGGCCAGATCATGCTTGAACGCGGCGATCGCCCCATCCATGCGCCGTTTGAGATCGTCGTACTCACCACTCATCTTTATCTCCTCGACCCCGTCTGACGCGGGTTCCCTGCTTCGCGGCCGTGTTCGAATCCGGTTGTCGAAAACCGGCTTCCCCTTTCGGGGCAGGCCCCCGTTCAATCGTCCGCGACGACCGTGCAGCGGCCGCCGCCCCTCAGAATATCGCCGAAACCACCTTTTTCGTGGATCGAATAGACGATTATCGGAATGTTGTTTTCTCGCGCAAGTGCAATCGCTGCCGTATCCATGATGGAAAGGCCGCGTTTTATGACTTCGCCATGGCTGATGCGCTCGAAGCGCGTCGCATTCGGGTCTTTCTTTGGGTCCGCAGAGTAGACGCCATCGACCTGAGTGCCCTTGAACAGCGCGTCGGCGCCGATTTCAGCCGCGCGAAGCGCGGCGGCCGAATCAGTGGTGAAGAACGGATTGCCTGTGCCGCCGGCAAAGATCACCACCTTGCCCTGGTTCATGTAGGCGGTCGCCTGGCGCTGCGAAAAGCTCTCGCAAAGTTCGGGCATGGCGATCGCCGAAAGCACCACGGCGTCGACGCCGATCTTGTTCAACGACGTGCGCAGGGCCAGCGAATTGATCACCGTGGCAAGCATGCCCATGTGGTCGCCGGTGACACGGTCGCCGCCCTTGGAGGCAACGGCCACGCCGCGAAAGATGTTGCCGCCGCCGATGACGACACCGACCTCGATGCCCAGTGCACGCGCCTCGGCGATGTCGCCGGCGATGCGATCGACGACCGAAACGTCGATGCCGAAATGCTGTTCGCCCATCAATGCTTCGCCCGACGCTTTCAGCAAGACACGTCGGTAGAGGGGCTTCACCGTCATCTGGTCCTCGTCATTTGCATGTGATGCGTTCCGGGTGGCAACCCTCGCGCAGGCGCCGCCCCGAAACAATGGCGTTCCGATACACGAAGGGCGCCGCGATGTCAGGCGGCGCCCGACCCGGAATTCGCTTGCCTTTTGTCAACTCACGCCGGCAAACGCGCCTTCCATGAGCAGGTTCGGGAAGTACCCCGCCGGCTTGTCGCCGACCGCCTGACCCCCGGTGAGGCCACCCTGGATTTCCGGACCGAAGAACGAGTACGGGAACGGCGTGACCGGCTGGCTGACCGCGTCGAGCCTTGCCAGGAGTTCCTGGGGAATCTCGAAATCGAGCGCGCCGAGATTATCCTTGAGCTGATCGAGACTCGTCGCCCCGATAATCACCGATGCGACACCGGGCCGTGTCGCCGCCCAGTTCAAGGCGACCTGCGCCATTCCGCGGCCAAGCTCGCCGGCAACAGTCTCCAGTTCGGCAACGATTGCCCAGTTGCGGTCGGTGAATTTCTGGAAACCGGGATTGGTCGAACCGCGCATCGTCTCCAGTCGCCCGCCCGCCTTGCTGATTGCATCTGAACGATATTTGCCGCTCAGCAGGCCGCTGGCCAGCGGGCTCCAGACCATGATGCCGACGCCGTAGCGCGTACCGAACGGCACGAACTCATGCTCGATGTTGCGCTCGGCCAGCGAATATTCGAGCTGCAGCGCCGAAACCGGCTCGTAGCCGCGTTGTTCGGCGACGGACTGCGCACGGCTGGCGTACCAGGCGGGGACGTCGGAGAGCCCGACATGCCGGATCTTTCCGGCGCGCACCAGATCGTCCAGCGTCCGCATCACCTCTTCCGGCGATGTCAGCCTGTCCCACGCATGCAGGATGTAGAGGTCGATGTAATCGGTGCCGAGCCGTTTCAGTGAGCCCTCGACGGCGCGGATGATGTTCTTGCGGCCATTGCCGCCGGCATTCGGATTGCCCTGCTCCAGATTCATGCCGAACTTGGTGCTGATCACGGCCTTGTCGCGCAGGCCGCGTTCGGCAATGAACTCGCCAAGCCAGGTCTCGGAGGTGCCGCCGGTATAGGCGTCGGCCGTGTCGAAGAAATTGCCGCCCGCCTCGACATAGGCATCGACCAGGGCGCGCGCCGTCTCCTTGTCGGCGCCCCAGCCCCACTCGGTGCCGAAGGTCATGGTGCCGAGTGCAAGCCGGGTGACGCGCAGCCCGCTGCTGCCAAGGGTGTAGTAGGACATGGTCATGATATCGTTCCGATCCTGTTCCAATATTCAATGCCGGTCCTGTCCGGGGGTCGTCTTGACCCACGGGTTGCCGCGCTCATGCGTCATGCGGAAGGTGAAGCCGTCCACTCTCCAGTCGGCTCCCGTACGGGTCAGGTGGTGTTCGTAGGTGCCCCAGACTTCCCAGAGCGGGTCGCCATTGCCTTCCATGCGGTTCCAGGCATAGCCGTTGGACAAGACGGTCGCGGCGCCGGCGTCGATGGTGACCTGGTGGTTGGTGCGCAGATGCAGGCTGGTCTTGCTGCCCCTGAGATTCGCGGCCCAGGTTGCGATCAGGTCGTCCGAAGCGATGGTGGCCGGAGGCTGCCCGCTCAAGCTGCTGAAGTCGACGGTGACGCGGTCGGCGAAGTAACCGCGGGCGAGCCGCCAATCCTGGGCGTCGACGGCGCGATCGATGGCATCGGCGATGCGGATGACGGCGCGCTCATCGGCGAGCGTCACTTCGCGGGACGGTTCGGCTCCGCCGGCATCGACTGGCGCCAGCGCCATACCGGCCGCGAGGGTGGCATATCTCAATGCATTCATGTCTCTTCTCCTTTTGCGTCGGCCCGCCGCCGATCTGTTGGCGGCAATGTGGGCCAGCGCGCCGGCATCGATAAGATTGCATTATTCGCATGGACTGTGCGATATCATGCATGAATGGATCGCGATCTACTTGGCCACCTTCCTGTCATCGTCGCCGTGGCGCGGCGCGGCGGCTTTGCGTCCGCGGCGGCAGAGCTTGGCATGAGCCCTTCAGCGGTCAGCCATGCGGTCAGGCTCGTGGAGGAGCGTATCGGCCAGCCGCTATTCGCCCGCACGACGCGCAGCGTGTCGTTGACCGAGGCCGGTCAGGCGCTTGTCGCGACGGCGGAGCCGGCGCTGCAGGACATCGCGGAGCGGATGGAGCGCATTCGCGGCATCAAGGGTCGCCCGGCCGGACTGCTCAGGATCAATGTTTCGCACATAGCCGTCCCGATGGCGGTGACGCCTGTCGTGACGGCCATGGCGGAGCGCTATCCGGATGTGACGGTGGAAATCTTTGCCAACGAAGGGTTGGTCGATATCGTCGGCGAAGGCTTTGACGCCGGCATCAGACTTGGCGAAATGATCGCGCAGGACATGATCGCGATTCGGATGACGCCACCCTTCCAGGTGATCATCGTCGCTTCGCCAGCCTATATCGGCCGGCGTGGCCGTCCGCGCCGCCTGGCCGACCTCGCCGCCCACAATTGCATCGGCTACCGGCTGGTGCGATCCGGCGCGATCTATCGTTGGGATTTGACAGAGGACGGCAAGGACGTGGCCGTGGAAACGCGCGGCACCGCCGTCGTCACCGATTCCCTCGCCGCGATCGACCTGGCGCTGTCGGGGTTGGGACTGGCCTATTTGTTCGAGCCGCTGGTGCGCGCCGACCTTGCCGCCGGCCGGCTCGTCCAGGTGCTGCCGCGGTCGGCAATCGAGGAGCCAGGCCTGTTTCTCTATTTTCCGCGTCGGGCGGCAATGGCGCCGAAGCTGCGCGCCTTTGTCGACGTCGCACAAGAAATCGGCCGGACACCCTCGCGAGCGCCCGGCCGAGTTGCCTGAGCCGAAAAGCCGGTTGGCGGCTTACTTCTTGACCGCGGCCGCGACTTCCGCCGCGAAATCGGTCTCTTCCTTCTCGATGCCCTCGCCCAGCGCAAAGCGCAGGTAAGCCGTGATCTTGGCCGGGGCGCCGATGTCCTTCTCGGCATCCTTCAGCGCCTTCTCGACGGTGATGTCGGGATTGAGCACGAAGGCCTGCTTCAGCAGCACGACCTCCTCGTAGAACTTGCGCAGACGGCCTTCGACCATCTTCTCGATGATCGCTTCCGGCTTGCCGGATTGACGCGCCTGGTCGGAGAAGATCGCCTTCTCGCGTTCGACCGCGGCCGGATCGATCTGCTCCGCGGTCAGCGCCATCGGATTGGTGGCCGCGACATGCATGGCGACCTGACGAGCGAAGGCATTGGCCGCATGCTCATTGCCCGTGGTCTCGATGGCGACCAGAACGCCGAGCTTGCCGAGCCCATCGGCAACCGCGTTGTGGACGTAGGTGGCGACTGCGCCATGCGGAACGGTCAGCTTGGCCGAGCGGCGGAAGCCCATGTTCTCGCCAATGGTGCCGACAGCGTCCTTGATGGTGTCGGCAACCGACTTGTCCGAACCTGGATACTTCGCGGCGGCCACGGCCTCTGTCGTGCCATAGGCCAGAGCAACCTTGGCTACATTGGCGACGATCTCCTGGAACGCGGCATTGCGGGCAACGAAGTCGGTCTCGGAATTGACTTCTACGACGGCCGCTTCGCGAACGCCGGAATCAACGCCGATCAGGCCCTCCGCCGCGGTACGACCGGCCTTCTTGTCGGCCTTGGAAATACCCTTCTTACGCAGCCAGTCGACGGCCTCTTCCATGTTGCCGTTGGTCTCGGTCAACGCCGCCTTGCAATCCATCATGCCCGCGCCGGTCAAGTCGCGGAGTTCTTTGACCTGTGCAGCCGAAATGCTCATTGTCGCCTCTTTGTCTAGAATGCACCGACGCACCATCGGTATTCGATGGTGCGTCTGTTTAGCGTGCCAAAATATGAGAAAGACGAAGGCCGCAACCGGCCTTCGCTTATCAAGCTTGAGGGGCTTCCGACGCCGGAGCCGGGGCCGGATCGAGCGCCGGTTCGATCGGGGCTTCGACCGAAGCACCGATGTCGACGCCGAGCGCGCCCTGCTGACGGGCGATGCCGTCGATCGCAGCCTTGGCGATCAGGTCGCAATAGAGCTGGATAGCGCGGGCCGCGTCGTCATTGCCGGGGATCGGGAAGTCGATCTTGTCCGGATCGCAGTTCGAATCGATGATGGCGACGACCGGGATGCCGAGACGCTTGGCCTCGAGGATGGCGATCGCTTCCTTGTTGGTGTCGATCACGAACATAAGGTCGGGCGTCGAGCCCATGTCCTTGATGCCGCCCAGCGCCTTGTCGAGCTTCTCGCGCTCGCGGTCGAGGTTGAGGCGTTCCTTCTTGGTCAGGCCCTGGGCCTCGCCGGCCAGCATCTCGTCGAGCTTGCGCAGGCGCTGGATCGAATTCGAGATCGTCTTCCAGTTGGTCAGCATGCCGCCGAGCCAACGCGAATTGACATAGTACTGGGCCGAGCGCTGTGCCGCGTCGGCGACGATGTCGGACGCCTGGCGCTTGGTGCCGACGAACAGCACGCGGCCGCCCTTGGCGACAGTGTCGGAAACCTGCTTCAGCGCCTGGTGCAGCAAAGGCACCGTCTGCGAGAGGTCGATGATGTGGATGTTGTTGCGGGCGCCGTAGATGTAAGGCGCCATTTTCGGGTTCCAGCGGTGGGTCTGGTGGCCGAAGTGAATGCCAGCTTCCAAAAGCTGGCGCATGCTGAAATCAGGCAGTGCCATTCAAAGTTCCTTTCCGGTTAGCCTCCACGGACACAGGCATTTTCGGACTTTGTCCTCGAACGCCACCGGAGGTTTCAGCCGGATTTCTCCCGGGCAGACACCAAAGTCCGTGTGTGGAATGAGCGCGCATATAGAGGGGATGCGCGACAAACGCAAGCGCCGCGGGACCTGTGGTGTGGCGTGCGACGATCCGCGCCCCCCTGCCGTCAGCGCTTGACCTTGCCGTTCGGCACCCGCACCCGCCGGAAGACCGCGACGATCTCCTCACGGCTGCATTCGATGGCGCCGAGCCGCACCGCACGGTCGCGCTCGAAGCCGGTTATGTCATAATGCGGCGCCGATGTCTTGGGCGGCCCCTGGTAGGATGAACGCTTGATCGCCAGCTTTGCGGCGAAGCGATGCAGCTCGTCGGTGTCGTCGGCCAAGAGATGGCACCAGCGATGGCCAGCCCAATTCCAGATCGCTGCGTCGACATAGACTGCCATGAAGCTTGCTGTCTGCCTTCCATTCTGCACGACAGTCGGCCAGATGGCCCGTCCGTCCGTCAGTGACGATAGAATGGATTCGGATAGAAAATGAAGCTGCCTTGGGCCTCAACCTCAGCAACGGTGCCGGTGATGGTTTGCTGCATACGACGGTGCAGCTCGGCAACCGCATCGTCGATCGAGCCCGCATACTCATGCAGGCCCAGTGGCTCCGGCACCCGGATGTGGGCGCAACGCGGCCCGGCCGGCTGCGGAATGAACCGGTTGATCGTGTCACGCAGTCCGCCCCGGCAATAGTCGTTGCGGATCCGCTTCAGATGTTCGGCGATCTCCTCCTGGGTGATGCGCGGGTTGGCCGAGGCCCAGGATCCCACGCGTTGCAGCCTCTGAATCGTATCGGCGAGTGCGCGGACATGTTTTTGCCCTTCGGCGTCGCCGGTGTTCTCGCGCTGCCAGCGGCGCGCCCGACGCAGAAGCTCGGCGGTGTCGGTGCTGGCAGTGTCGGCTGAGATGCTCTCGCCGAGTCGGCGGACGAGCTCGGTGACCAACGCTTTCCGGCGCTCGGCATATGTCGCGCCTTCGTCGGATCGCATGCCGCAGGCGGCCTCATCGCGGGTCAGCAGCGTCGAATAGACATGGTGGATGCGCTGCGGCAGTGTGTCAGTCGCCTGGCGTTCTATTTTCAGGCTTTTCTCGACATAGGCGCATTCCTTCGCCAGCGCCGCTTCGACATTCCTGGTGAAGGCAAGCTTCCAGGTGACGGGGGCGATCCAGACCTTGAAATCCGGATCCGTGGCCCGGCCGCGCCGGAGAGCCTCGAGCCCCATCTCGACGGCCCCCGGCAGCAGCGGCGCAACGACGTTGGCGTGCCAGCCGACGCCGCCTTCGGGATGCAGCAGCACGCCATGGCCCTTCAATGCCCAGGCGACGGAGTGTTCCTTGGCTGCCCCGCTGTTGCCCGGAATCTGGGCGATCAGATTGTTGGCCAGCCAGAATTTCTGCATCATTCCGCCGAGACCGTTCACGACGCCGTTCGTCGCCCATGAGGCAGTGAGCGGGCCGACCTGCGACACGATCTCCTTGTCGATCATCCAGTCGGTGAAGAACTCGGGATGATTGGGCGTGATGAAGGTCGCCTTCCCCGCTCCGCAACTGGCTCTCAGCCGCTCGAGGTCGGCGTCCGGCAAGTCGATATGGCGGACATTGGCGACACCGCGCAAACCGGCTAGGCGGTTGAACGGCAAGATATCGCGAAATCCGGGAATGCCGCGCAACATGACGATCCGATTGACGGATGTCATGGCTCTGATCAGTACCGGGTTAGGTCTCGGCGCAACGAAGACATCGATCTTGCTCAAGCTGCTCCCCCATTGCGCCTGGACGCTGGGGACGAGGTTGAGAGACGATTGCGGCACGTTCAAGTCGTTAGCCACGAACACGGCGTGTCGTGGTTAATCGACTGGCCACATGAACCCTATTTGGCCGGGCAGGCTTTCGTCTGGTCGAACAGCGACAGATTGACCAGCTTGCCGGTCATCGAGAAGTCGCCATAGTCCATGGTGAGGTCGCGGGTGATGCCGTTCTCATGCAGTTTGAAGCTGATGCGGTATTCCGGCACCTCTTCGCCTGTCTTGCCGGTGTCGTCGAAATAGGCGATGTCGACCGGCCAGTATTTATCGGTGGCGAGCTTCGCCAGTGCCGGAGCCTCCGGATCGGCCTTGTCGGCATCGGTTTTCTTGCCGACGACAACGGTGGTGGTCATCACCTTGTTGGCATCTTCGGATCCGTCGAACAGATTGGTTTCGTAGAAATTTTCGCCTTTTTCGGCCTTGCCGATCAGTTCGACCAGATGCTGGGTCGGGAATTGGGTGCTCGCCAGTTCGACGCTGTTCTTTTCCGGCTTGTCGATATCGACCTTCAGGCCCTTGGTCTCTTTCGTGGCGATGCCCTTGACCTCCTTGTCGAGGTTCTGGTCGACGAAGGACTTCGTCACGAACGAGAATGTCTTGCCTTCGGCATCCTCGAAAGTGGTCGTCTGCTGGTCGGTCAGCCTGGTGTTGTCGGCGGTCACGATCTGGGTAACGAAGCGGAATTTCACCGTATAACCTTCACAGGCAGAGCCGATGAACTCATAGACCATGCGGCCGGATATGCCTGTGATGCCGGACTGATCGGAAGCCTTTTTCAAGGTGAGGTCATAGACGGCGCGGTGGGCTTGCAGCGCCGGCGCGGCCAAGGCTGGGCCGATCGAGAAGACTCCCGACAGCAGAACGGCATGGAATGCAAGGCGCGCTGCGCGCATGAGGTACTCCGATCATCGCGGCTGATGGCAAGCCGCAGGGAAAGATGGTCCAGCTTAAAAAAAGTCATGGCGGAAGCGAGGCAAAAATAGCAATTTCGGCCCGGCCGGCGCGGCGTCACCAAGCAATAGGGAAATACCATGAGTGAAACAATCGAAAAGCGGCTAAGCGATCTGGGCGTGACGCTTCCTGTCGCCGCCGCGCCCGCCGCCAACTACGTGCCCTATTGCAGGACCAGCAATTTGCTGTTCACCGCCGGGCAATTGCCGCTCAAGGACGGCAAGCTCCAGGCGAGCGGGCTGCTTGGCCGAGACGTCGACACGGCAGGCGGCAAGGACGCGGCAAAGTACTGCGCGATCAACATCCTGGCGCAGGCCAAGGCAGCGCTCGGCGACCTCGAGAAGATCCGCCGGCTGGTGAAGATCACCGTTTTTGTTGCCTCGACGCCTGAGTTTGTCGAGCAGCATCTGGTTGCCAACGGCGCCTCCGATTTCCTGGTCGCGGCCCTGGGCGAGCGCGGCAAGCATGCACGCTCCGCCGTTGGCACAGCCTGCCTGCCGCTTAATGCCGCAGTGGAAATCGAAGCCATCTTCGAAGTCGAATGAGCCAGAGGACAGATATGACCGACCTATCCTGGCTGACCGCCCGGCCCGTCGCCCATCGCGGCTTTCACGACATGAACAAGACGCGCTGGGAAAATACACTTTCCGCCTTCGCGGCGGCGGCCGAGCGCGGCTATGCCATCGAATGCGACGTGCACCTGTCGTCGGACCGCGTTCCCATCATCATCCATGATGGCGATCTCAAGCGCCTGACCGGCCAGGACGGCTTCGTCTGGCAGCGCACCGCGGCGGAACTGGCGGCGCTCAAGATCGGTGGCACGACGGATCATGTGCCGACGCTGCAGGAAGCGCTCGACCTGATCGATGGCCGCGTGCCGCTGGTCGTCGAACTGAAGGGCGTGCCAGGCTATGACGAAGGCTTGGTGGCAAGCGTCGGCAAGATGCTCAAGCGGTACAAGGGCAAAGCCGCGATCATGTCGTTCGACCACTGGCTGATCCGCGATTTCCCGAAGGACGCGCCGGGTATCCCAGGGGGACTCACCGCCTATGGCAACGACGTCAAGTTGATCGAAGCGCATTTCGCCATGCTTGCGCATGAGATCGTCTTCACCTCCTATGCCGCCGGCGACCTGCCGAACCGGTTCGTCAGCTTTGTGCGTGAAAAGCTGAAAATGCCTGTCATCACCTGGACCGTGCATGACCAGCCGGCTGTCGACCTGACCTTCAGATACGCCGACCAGATGACATTCGAAGGTTTCGAACCCGATCTGGTCAAAGTCGCCTGAGTGCCTGAAACGTGACTTGTACCGAGCCGGACGGAGTTTAAATAAGCCTCATGGATCAAGGCGACGAGGGCTATGGCCAAACAGCAAACGCGGACTATTCGATCCGCGTCGCCGCAGGCATCGGCGCTTTCACCTGCGATGAATGGAACAGCCTCGGCGGGACCATGCGCGGCGACGCAGAAAACGGCTACAACCCACTCGTTTCATTTGCTTTCCTGAGCGCGCTTGAAGAGTCCGGCTGCGCCGTGCGGCGCACCGGCTGGCAGGGCCACCATCTCAGGCTGGAGGATGGGCAAGGCAGATTGCTCGGCGCGGTTCCCTGCTATCTCAAGTCGCACAGCCAGGGCGAATATGTGTTCGATCATGGCTGGTCGGATGCCTTCGAGCGGGCCGGCGGCCGCTACTATCCCAAACTGCAAAGTGCCGTGCCGTTCACGCCGGTCACCGGTCCTCGCCTGCTGGTCACCAGGGGCGAGGACATCGGCACCGTGAAGGCCGGGCTGGCGGCGGGCCTGAAAGTGGTGACGCAGAAACTCGGTGTCTCTTCCGCGCATGTCACCTTCGCGCAAGAGAGCGACGTGGAGGTGCTGGAAGCGGCGGGTTTCCTGCACCGCACCGACCAGCAATTCCATTTCTTCAACGAAGGCTTTTCAACCTATGACGACTTCCTCGCCACCCTTGCCTCGCGCAAGCGAAAGGCTATGAAGAAGGAACGGCGCGAGGCGCTTGCCGATGACATTTCGATCGACCGGCTGACCGGCAGGGATATCACCGAAAAGGCCTGGGACGATTTTTATGCCTTCTACATGGACACCGGCAGTCGCAAATGGGGCCGGCCCTATCTCAATCGCCGGTTCTTTTCGCTGATCGGCGAGCGCATGGCCGACGACATCCTGCTGGTGATGGCCAAACGCAACGGGCGCTACATTGCCGGCGCCATCAATTTCATCGGCTCCGACGCCCTCTATGGCCGCAACTGGGGCTGTATCGAGGACCATCCCTTCCTGCATTTCGAGGTCTGCTACCATCAGGCGATCGACTTCGCCATCGAGCGCAAGCTGAAAGTGGTCGAGGCAGGCGCGCAAGGCGAGCATAAGCTGGCGCGCGGCTACCGGCCGGTGACCATGCATTCCGCGCACTACATCGCCCATCCCGGCCTGCGAAACGCCGTTGCCGACTATCTCAAGCGCGAACGCCATGAGGTGGAGCGGATGAGCGAATACCTGGAAGAACACACCCCGTTCCGCAAGGATCTGGAGGAGTAGCGACCGCCTGCCCTGAGGGGCAGGTTCGACGATCGTCTTGCCGACTTTCGACCGCTTCGCTACACGAAAGTCACAATCCGGAGCATTCGCCATGGCTGAAACCGCCTATGACACCGACAACATCTTCGCGAAGATCCTGCGCGGCGAAATTCCCTCGCACCGCGTCTACGAGGACGATGCGTTCATAGCCTTCATGGATGTGATGCCACAGGGGCCGGGCCATACGCTCGTGGTGCCGAGGGCGCCGTCGCGCAACTTGCTCGACGCCGATCCGTCAATTTTCGGCCCGCTTTTCGCGGTCGTTCAGAAAATTGCGCTGGCGGTGAAAAAGGCCTTCGGCGCCGACGGCGTCACCGTCATGCAGTTCAATGAGCCGGCCTCGGGGCAGACCGTCTATCATCTCCATGTGCATGTCATCCCGCGCTTCGACGGCATCCCGCTGAAGCCACACACGGGCGGGATGGAGAAGCCGGAGGTGTTGGTCGAAAACGCCGGAAAGATACGGGCGGCGCTGCAAAGCTGACGCCGCAATCACCGACAAACTGGAAACAGTTTTAGTCGGCCGAGGGCTGAGCCAGTTGCTCGATCGCACTCGGCCGAGCGATGCCTTGCTTCAGCCGCCGGCGGATCGCATCCGCGCATTGCACAGGGCCCAGAAGCGAGGTGTCGACGTCCAGATCGTACATGCCTGGCCGGTGCACCTCTTCCTGCCACAGGCGCACGGGCAATGGCACGGGATCGTCAGGCAAGCCGGTCATGTATCCCTTGTCCGCCGCGCTGGCCCGGCGTGGCCTGCTCGTAAACGTCGACGCCGAGATTGATCCAGACGCCGTCGAAGGTTTCCTGAATAGCCCTGGCCACGCTTGATTTTCCCGATCGCGGCGCACCGTTCAGGATGAAGATCCGCCCGGCCATGCGTCCTCCCGCTCCAATGAAAAAAGCCCCGTTTCCGGGGCTTTTTCGACTTTCATCAAGGTCAGTTCTTTCTGGGCAGTTGCGGCACGAGGCTGCGCTTGCCGCCGTCCTTGCCCTTGGCTTCGGG
Source organism: Mesorhizobium sp. M1406 (assembly GCF_040317555.1). NCBI lineage: Bacteria > Pseudomonadati > Pseudomonadota > Alphaproteobacteria > Hyphomicrobiales > Phyllobacteriaceae > Mesorhizobium > Mesorhizobium sp. M1406. The sequence goes on from NZ_JAMYKW010000015.1 coordinate 71,250, forward strand.
CTTCTGCGCCACCAGCTTCTTGGCCGCGGGCTTTTTCGCCACGGCCTTTCTTGGCTTTGGCGCTTCTTCCGGCTCTTCCTTCTTCGGCTTCACCGGCGCCTCATCGGCGAGTGATTCGAGTTTCAGGCCGGTTTCGCCGGTTTCCTTCTTCTCGACGGTGACGCGCACCGTGCCGCCCTTCTTGAGCTTGCCGAACAGCACCTCGTCGGCCAGCGGCTTCTTGATGTGCTCCTGGATCACCCGGCCGAGCGGCCGCGCTCCCATGCGCTCGTCATAGCCCTTGTCGGCGAGCCAGGCGATCGCATCCGGCGACAGGTCGAAGGTGACGCCACGCTCGGAAAGCTGGGCCTCGAGCTGCATGACGAACTTCTGCACCACCTGATGGATAACCGGCACCGGCAGCGAGCCGAACGGGATGATCGCATCGAGACGATTGCGGAACTCCGGCGTGAACAGCCGGTTGATCGCCTCGACATCGTCGCCCTCGCGCTTGGTCGAGCCGAAGCCGATCGCCGCGCGCTGCGCATCCGACGCACCCGCATTGGTGGTCATGATCAGGATCACATTGCGGAAGTCGATCTGCTTGCCGTTGTGGTCCGTCAGCTTGCCGTGGTCCATCACCTGCAACAGGATGTTGAACAGGTCCGGATGCGCCTTCTCGACTTCGTCCAGCAACAGCACGCAGTGCGGATGCTGGTCGACGCCGTCGGTCAACAGACCGCCTTGGTCGAAGCCGACATAGCCGGGAGGCGCGCCGATCAGCCGCGATACAGTGTGGCGTTCCATGTATTCCGACATGTCGAAGCGGATCAGCTCGACGCCGAGCGATGCGGCCAACTGCTTGGCCACTTCAGTCTTGCCGACGCCGGTCGGACCGGAGAACAGGTAGGAGCCGATCGGCTTTTCCGGTTCGCGCAGGCCGGCGCGCGCCAGCTTGATGGCCGAGGTCAGCGCGGTGATCGCGGTGTCCTGACCATAGACGACACGCTTCAGCTCGATATCGAGGCCCTGCAGCACCTTCTCGTCATCGGCCGAAACCGTCTTCGGCGGAATGCGGGCCATGGTGGCGATAGTGGCTTCGATCTCCTTGATACCGATGGTCTTCTTGCGCTTGGCTTCCGGCACCAGCATTTGCGAGGCGCCGGTCTCGTCGATCACGTCGATCGCCTTGTCCGGCAGCTTGCGGTCGTTGATGTAGCGCGCCGACAGCTCCACCGAAGCCTTGATCGCCTCGTTGGTGAACCTCACCTTGTGGAACTCCTCATAATAGGGCTTGAGACCCTTCATGATCTCGATGGCGTCCTCGATGGTAGGCTCGTTGACGTCGATCTTCTGGAAGCGCCGCACCAGAGCGCGGTCCTTCTCGAAGAACTGGCGGAATTCCTTGTAGGTGGTCGAGCCGATGCAGCGGATCGCGCCCGACGACAAGGCCGGCTTCAACAGGTTGGATGCGTCCATGGCGCCGCCTGATGTGGCCCCTGCCCCGATCACCGTGTGGATCTCGTCGATGAACAGCACGGCACCTGGATAGTCCTCGAGTTCCTTGACGACCTGCTTCAGCCGTTCCTCGAAATCGCCGCGATAGCGCGTGCCGGCGAGCAGCGTGCCCATGTCGAGCGCGAAGATGGTGGCATTGTGCAGCACTTCGGGAACGTCGCCCTCGACGATGCGCTTGGCCAGGCCTTCGGCGATCGCCGTCTTGCCGACGCCGGGATCACCGACATAGAGCGGGTTGTTCTTGGAGCGGCGGCACAGCACCTGGATCGTGCGGTTGATCTCGGACTCGCGGCCGATCAGCGGGTCGATCTTGCCGGCCTTGGCCTTGTTGTTGAGGTTGACGCAATAAGCGGTCAGCGCGTCCTGCTGCTGCTTCTTCTTGCCGCCTTCCTCCTGCGGTTCGGCGCCGTTCTGGCCGCCCTGCTCGTCATCGGCGCCGCGCGGCGAGCGCGTCTCCGACGCGCCCGGACGCTTGGCAATGCCGTGCGAGATGTAGTTGACCGCGTCGTAGCGGGTCATCTGCTGTTCCTGCAGGAAATAGGCGGCATGGCTCTCGCGCTCGGCGAAGATGGCGACGAGCACGTTGGCGCCCGACACTTCCTCGCGGCCCGACGACTGCACATGGATCACGGCGCGCTGGATGACGCGCTGGAAGCCGGCAGTCGGCTTGGAGTCTTCGTCGTAGCCGGTGACGAGGTTGTCGAGTTCGGTGTCGATATAGGTGAGAACCGTGTGCTTCAGTTCATCGAGATCGACATTGCAGGCGCGCATGACGGCGGCCGCCTCGGTGTCGTCAATGAGCGCGAGCAGCAAATGTTCAAGGGTTGCGTATTCATGGTGCCGCTCATTGGCGAGCGTCAGCGCCTGGTGAAGCGCCTTTTCCAGGCCTTGGGAGAAAGCCGGCATGTTACCTCACTTCTTCTCCATCACGCATTGCAGCGGATGCTGATTCTGTCGGGCGAAATCCATGACCTGGGACACTTTGGTCTCGGCCACCTCGAATGTATAGACCCCGCACTCGCCCACTCCATGATTGTGAACATGAAGCATGATGCGTGTGGCGGCTTCGCGGTCCTTCTGGAAAAAACGCTCCAGCACGTGAACCACGAACTCCATGGGCGTGTAGTCGTCGTTGAGGATGAGGACCCGGTAGAGGCTGGGCTTCTTGGTTTTGGTTTTGGTGCGCGTGATGACGGCCGTCCCGCGGCCGGCCTCATTGCCGTCGCCGCCGCCGTTTTGCATCCGCACCACGCGTCTCGTGGCAGTCAAACCGATCGTCACGTATTCCTGCCTCTTTCGAATCCCCATGCGAGTTCGACATGTAGGTGTTCGATGGACGATTTTAAGCCCTTCTGTTTAGCTGACAATATGGCTAGGTGACCAAACTTGGACGATTTTCGCAATCGTGAAGGGGCGAGAGGCCCTCGATCGGGCATTGACATGAAAAAACCCGGCCGCATTTCCGCGGCCGGGCTTTGTCCCTGTCCCCAAAGGGCAGGATCTCCATGTTGTCAGTCGAAATTACTTCGCCTTGGCAACGATCGATTCGAACGGCTTGTAGGCTTCCTTGGCGAGCTCGGCATAGAGATCGCCAATCTTGGTGGCCTCGGCGACGAACGCCTCGTAGGACTGCTTGGCGTAATCCGACTGGATCTCGATCGCCTTTTCCAGCGACTTGGCCGACAACAGCTTCTCCACGGTGGCGCTGCCGGACTCAAAACTCTTCTTGGTGTATTCGCCAGCTTCGGTGGCGATCGCCTGGGCGCCTTTGGAGAGCGACGCGAAGCTCTTCAAGCCGGTGTCGGCAAACTCTTTGCCGTATTTGCTGAAGTCCTCATAGGTCTGGGTCATTTCACGATTCCCTTGACGGTTGAGGCGTCCTTCTTTGGGGCGCCCTTGTGCAATGCACCTTAATATATTGTGCGCCGCACAAAAGTCAATATTTCACCGGCGTGCGGGGCCGCCTGCACCGCCAATGGCTAAAAATCGAATAAAGAGAGCTTCAAGTCCAAAGAAAATGGTGAACGCGGCGGTTACCATAAACGGATTGGTAACGCTGCCCCGGTAGCTTGGCCGGAAGCGAGGCAGGACCCTTTGCCGCCTCCAGCGCAACGAAGAAATCCAAGGGAAGTACCAGTGCGTAAGGCGTTGTTGGGCATCGTTTCCAAATCCACCTCCCCTCTCAAAACGATCATGATCATCGCCATGGCGATGGCGTTCGTTTGCGGCGACGTTGCCTCGTCGCTGGCGGCGAGGTCGGCGGCCATCGTCATCGACGCCAAGACCGGCAAGGTGCTGTATTCGGCGGACGCCGACGGCAGGCGCTATCCGGCATCGCTGACCAAGATGATGACGCTCTATCTGACCTTCGAAGCGCTGGCGAAAGGCAAGATCAGCAGGAATTCGCAGGTTGTGTTCTCGGCCAACGCCGCGGCCGAGCCGCCGACGAAGCTCGGCGTCAAGGCAGGCGGATCGGTTACGGTCGAAACCGCGATCCTGTCGATGGTCACCAAATCGGCAAACGACTCCGCAACCGCGCTCGGCGAAATGCTCGGCGGCAACGAAGCCACCTTCGCCCGCATGATGACCGCCAAGGCGCGTGCGCTGGGCATGAACGGCACCGTGTTTCGCAACGCCAACGGCCTGCCCAATCCCGGCCAGTTCACCACCGCACGCGACATGGCGACGCTCGGCATCGCGCTGAGGGAGCATTTCCCGCAGTATTACGGCTATTTCTCGCAGCGTTCCTTTCTCTACGGGCGCCAGCGCATCAACGGCCACAACCGTCTGCTCGGACGCATCAAGGGCGTCGACGGCATCAAGACGGGCTACACCCGCGCCTCCGGCTTCAACCTCGTCTCGTCGGTTTCCGACGGCAATCGCCGCATTGTCGGCGTGGTCATGGGCGGCACCTCCGGCGGCAGCCGCGACAACCAGATGGCCACCTTGATCAACACCTATTTGCCGAGGGCATCGACCCGCGGCGGCGGCGATCTGGTCGCCAAGGCCGGCGGTAACGACCCGATCACCGCGCTTGCCAAGGTGCTCCTGCCCAAGCACGACGCGCCGACGCCGGACGACAAGCCGATGGTGGCGCAGGACGATGCCACCGTCGCCGAGGACGCTACGGTCGCGGAAGACGACACCGCGCAGGCCGAAGAGGCAGCCCCGGTCATCAAGGCCAGGAAGGTCAAGACCGTCATCGTATCGGCCCCTCGGATTGCCACGGCCCAGGTCGTCGCTGCCTATGCCGAGCCGACTGCCGAGCCGACACCGGCGGCGGTTGTCGACCCGGTCAACACGGCGTCGGTACCGTCGGGTTGGGCCATTCAGGTCGCCTCTTCGCCAAAGCAGTCCGAAGCCCAGGCCTTCCTCGACAAGGCAACCAAGCAGGCGCCCAAGGCGCTGGCCGACGCATCCGGCTTCACAGTCGCCTTCGACAAGGACGGCGTCACCTACTACCGCGCCCGCTTCGGTGGCTTTGGTTCGAAGACCGCCGCCTGGAAGGCCTGTACCGCTTTGAAGAAGAAGAACATCGAGTGCTACGCCGTCCAGCAGTAGGACGGCGTGGAAGTCATCTCCCGGAAAAATTCTGCGTCGAAGGAGACTAGTTGTGATTGGAGAGCAAGACGTCCTTGGCTTCATTAATCCGCGCCGCCAGGAAAGACGTGCCGCCGATATCGGGGTGCAGGCGCTGCATCAGGCGGCGGTGCGCCTTGCGGACATCCGCCGCGGCGGCCCCCGCTTCAAGACCAAGGACCTTGTAGGCCTCCTCCTTAGTCATGGCGCCCGAACCTGGCGCAACACCCAACCCTTCGCCACCGTTCGCCTCAGTGTTTTTGCGCCAGACGGGAAATCTGCCGTCAAGATACGTCTCTAGCAACTGCCGGCTCTCCGGATCACCGGAGAGTTCCCGGTAGAGATGCTGCAACTCTCCCAGCCCCATCGCACCCAGCATCTTGCCTTCGTGGCGGCCAGCCAGCACCAGCCCTTCGAGGCCGCCGGTAGCGTGATCGAGCTCCATTTCCAATGCCGCGGTACGCACTGTCGAACGCTTGCCCTGCACCGGTCTGGCCGTCTGGTGTTTCATTCGCACCGAACCATACCAGGCAATTGCCGCGGCCAGTATGATGCCGGCGATGCCTTCGCGCCCGACCACAAGCAAGGCGACGCCGACCAGCGCCAAGAGAACCGGCCCGAGCGTGCGCATTCCACTTGCCAGTTTTCCCGGATCGGCGCGCAGAAAGATGGTCACCGCGCCGAGAAGCACCAGAAGCAATGCAACGAATAAGATAACCGCGCCCATCAGTTCCCGCCGCCCCGCAGATGCTCGATCATCAGCCGGTCTTCCGGCCTGCCTCTGGCCTCGAGCGCCTTCAGCCCGCCGGTTGCAAACACCGCAACCGCCGAAAGCAGTCCTGCCAAGGTCGCGGCAGCCCGGCGATCAAATCGGAACCAAGCCCCTTTGGACAACCGCGCGATTTCCTTAAACGCTTTTTCTGCGCCGGAATCATGACCTTCCTGGAAAACGAAGACAGGAACGCCATGCAGGCCGAGGCTGCCGGCCTTTTCGGCCAGATCGTCGATGTTTTCTTCCATGGCATCGCCGATATAGACCAGCGCATTGACCTTGACCGTAGCCGTCTGTTTCAGAGCATGCGCCAGCACCTTGCCGATCTGGGTGTGGCCGCTGCGGCATCGGATTCGCGTCATCAGTTGCTTCAAGGCATTGGTATCGGTCACGAAAGCGGACGAACGGCACTCGCCCAGGCCGCGAAAATAGACCAGTTGGACACTGAGGCTTCCGGCCTTGCCGACGGCATCGAACATCTGGCCCTGCAGCTCACAAGCCAGATCCCAGGTCGGCTGGCGGCTCATCGTCGCGTCGAGCGAAAGGATCAGCCTGCCCGAACCCGTCGCCGACGCAGCCAGCGTCCTTGCCTGGCGAAGAAAGGCTTCGATCTCGCCGGCATTGGATTGAGGTTTGACCGGCGCAGGATTGGGCCTTGCGGGCACGGGCTGCTTCTTGTCGTTCATGAAAACAAGATGTGGCGTTGTTCCACCGCTTGCAAGCCCTGCCCAAGGCAACATCGAGGGCCAGAGGCTTGGATTCTCAGGGATCAGAGCAGACCGAGATCGGCAAGCTCGCGCCTGAGTTTCGGCGGCATCTCGATCAGCCCGGCCTTGCCCTTGCCGAGATCGAGCGGCGCGTCCGCCGGCTTCAGATAGCGCCAGCCCTGAAAGGCCCGACGCGGCTGCCAGTCGGTTCGAACAACCTCGGGGTCGAGAATCAGGTGGCAACGGCCGATGCCCTCACCGTCCGTGAACGGCCGGATCTCGGTAATCAGCTGGCGGCACTGCACATTGCCCTTGATCACCCAGTAGAGCGAACCGCCATCGGTGATTTCGGCACCGCGCGTCGGCACCATGCGGGTGGTGTGATAGTGCTCGACCGGCTCACCGGCGCGCCGCCGCTCGTCGAGACGGAAGGCGATCCACTCTTCAAGGTCCTCGACGCTGTCGCAGCCGACACACAGTTTTATGAGATTGAGAGCCATCCCTTAAGGTTTAGTCCGCCGCTCGGACGCGTCAACGGCTTGACCGACTTCTCCACAGTACCAATCCGCAAAATGACGCGCAGAGGCCGTTTCGAAATTCGCTCTGGCGAGTCATATTGTGGTGGTTTCGAGAACGGGAGCGCAGCGGACATTCGGGTCCATGAGCACCGGAAGCGCAGAAAACGCCGCCAGATGGCCGCCGGAGTGGGTTTCCAAACGGGCTCTCAGCACTCCACGACATTGACGGCGAGCCCGCCAAGACTGGTTTCCTTGTACTTTTCATTCATGTCGAGACCGGTCTGGCGCATGGTCTCGATCGCCGCATCGAGCGGCACGAAATGGATGCCATCGCCCTTGATGGCCAGCGACGCGGCCGTCACCGCCTTGACGGCGCCCAGCGCGTTGCGCTCGATGCACGGCACTTGCACCAGCCCGCCGACCGGATCGCAGGTCATGCCGAGATGGTGTTCGAGCGCGATCTCGGCGGCGTTTTCGACCTGCTCGGGCGTGCCGCCCATGACGGCGCACAGGCCGGCCGCCGCCATCGCCGACGCTGACCCGACCTCGCCCTGGCAGCCGACTTCGGCGCCCGAGATCGAGGCGTTTGTCTTGATGATGCCGCCAACCGCGGCGGCCGTCAGAAGAAAGTCGCGGATGCTCGGCTGGTCGGCCTCGGGATGGAAATGCAGCCAGTAGCGCAGCACCGCCGGCAGCGTGCCCGCCGCGCCATTGGTCGGCGCGGTGACGACCCGGCCGCCGGCGGCATTTTCTTCGTTGACCGCCATGGCGTAGATCGACAGCCAGTCATTGGCGAGTAGCGGATTGGGCTTGTTCTGCTGCCACTGTTCCTGCAGCTTGTCATGCAGCATGCGGGCGCGGCGGCGCACCTTCAGCCCGCCCGGCATGATGCCGTCCTGCGACAGGCCACGGTCGATGCAGCCCTTCATGGCGCTCCAGATGCCGTCGAGGCCGGCGTCGAGCTCCTCGCGCGACATCTGCGTCTCCTCGTTGACGCGCTTCATGTCGGCGATGGAAAGACCGCTTTTGCCGGCCATGGCCAGCATCTCGACCGCGTTCTTAAAGGGATAAGGCACTTCCTTGCCTTCTGTCGTCACCGAGCCCTTGACCTTCATCCGCTGCAGTTCTTCTTCCGAAACCACGAAGCCGCCGCCGATCGAATAGTAGATGCGCTTGAGCAACAGGCGGCCGCCGGCGTCATAAGCGTAAAACGCCATGCCGTTGGCGTGGCCGGTGAGCGGAGTTTTGCGGTCAAGCACCAGATCGGTTGCCGGATCGAAGCGATAGGTGGGATGACCGGGCGGCGAAATGCGCTTTTCGGCGGTGATGCGGCTGGCAATGGCATCGGCCTGGTCGGGATCGACCGTCTGTGGCGTCAGACCGGCAAGGCCGAGCAGGACGGCGCGATCCGAGCCATGGCCAATGCCGGTATAGGCGAGTGACCCGTGCAGGCTGGCACCAAGCCGATCAACCTTTACACCCGCCGGGCGCGGCCAGTCATTTCCCGCAACCTCGTCGAGAAACCGCGCAGCCGCGGTCATCGGGCCCATCGTGTGCGAACTCGAGGGTCCTATGCCGATCTTGAACAGGTCGAAAACCGAAAGGAACACGCGGTGCTGTCTCCTGGAGTCAGGTCGAGGACTACATATAGGAATTCCCAAGGATGTTTCCGCTCTTTTGGAGATCGCGGCGCTGCACCCGCCGACCTTGTTTGCTCCGGCAGCGACATTGGCGCCGATGGATCATCGAAGCGATTGCGCCGAATGTGATAGATTCACGAGATGGGCGATTCCCTCGATCTTTCGACGGCCGATCTCGCGGCGCTGGCTTTTTTCCTGATCGCGTGGCTGCTGCACACGCTCGCCTCCGACGGCAAGCTGGTCAGCCGTATATCGCTGACCACGGCGATGAATGCGCAGCGGCAAACCTGGATGCGGACCATGGCCGAGCGCGAGATCCGCATCGTCGACACCGCCATCATGAGCGGGTTGCAGCAAGGCACCGCCTTCTTTGCCTCCAGTTCACTGATCGCGATCGGCGGCTGCTTTGCCTTGCTCGGCGCGTCGGACCGGGTTCTTGAAGTGCTCAGTGACCTGCCCCTGGGCGGCGCCCCGTCGCGTGCGGCCTTCCAGATAAAGGTCTTCGGACTGGTGCTGATCCTGGCGTTTTCGTTCTTCAAATTCGGCTGGGCCTATCGGCTGTTCAACTATTGCACGATCCTGATCGGCGCCGTGCCGATCCCGCATGGCGAGGCCTCACGCAATCCGGTCACCGAAACGGCGGTGTGGCGTGCGGCGCAGATGAACATGCTCGCCGGAAAGCACTTCAACTCCGGCCTGCGCGGCGTGTTCTTCTCGATCGGCTATCTCGGCTGGTTCGTGGACCCCATGGTGTTCGTGCTGTCGACGCTGTTGCTGCTGGCCGTGCTGGTGCGGCGCCAGTTCTTCTCGGCGGCCAGGCAAGCGGTGATCGGTCAGCCGCCAGGAAAAGGCTGATCGATCCGGCCTGACAGCCAGTAGGCGATCAACCCGATCCATTCGCGGATGGCCGTCGTGGTGGCCTGCAGCGAATCGGCTGGATTGTCGCGGAACAGGCCGATGCCTTCCCGCCCAGAGGTGCGATAGTCGACCGGCCAGGGAACGGTCGCAAAGCCGGCCTTGTCGAACAGTGCCTTGGCCCGTGGCATATGGAAGGCAGAGGTCACCAGCAGCCAGGTCTCGCCGGCCTTCGGCGTCACCAATTCCTTGCTGAAGACGGCATTCTCATACGTGTTGCGGGATTTGTTCTCCAGGATCAGGCGATCGGCTGTCACACCAAGCGCGGTGAGCAGACGAGGCGCCGTGGCGGCGTCGCCCTCGCCGTCGAGAAACAGCTCGCCGGTGCCGCCGGAGACGATCACCTTGGCGGTGGGAAAGCGCCGGGCCAGAATTGCGGTCTCGACCATCCGATCGCCGCTGCTGTTCAGCTCATAGCCGCCGCGCACCAGGTTGATGGCGCCCTCGAAGCCACCGCCGAGCACGACGATGCCGTCGACCTTTTCCGGCAGCGGCGGACGCGCGAAGCGCTCTTCCAGCGGCTTGAGCATCATGGCGCCAAGCGACGTCCAGGCTGACAGCGCAAGGATCAGAAATGCCAGCACGCTGCCGGTGACCGCCAGCCGCCGGCGGCCGATCATCGCCGCGAACAGTCCCGCCAGTAGCAGGAAGATCGCCAGATTGAGCGGCTGGATGAAGAACCAGAAGATCTTGGAGAGGTAGAAGAACATCGCTCACCCCATTACAGCGCCGCGCGTGCTTGGACGCGCAAAGGACGCTGTAACATTTTGATTTTGCGCATGATCCTTTCCGAAAATCGATGGCGATTTTGGGGTCATGCGCTAGACGAGCGGCATCCTTACCACCACTTTTCCGGCTGAAATGTGCCGGCCGCCTGTTCGATGACGGCAGCGGTCTGGAACAGGGTTTCCTCGTCGAACGGCCGGCCGATGAGCTGCAGCCCGAGCGGCAGGCCCTTGGCGTCGAGGCCGGCGGGCACGGCGATGCCCGGCAGGCCAGCCATGTTCACCGTGACGGTGAAGATGTCGTTCAAATACATCTTGACCGGATCGGCGGCCATGTCCTCGTCGGCGATGCCGAAGGCGGCGGACGGCGTTGCCGGGGTCAGGATGACATCGACGCCGGCGGCGAAAACAGTCTCGAAGTCGCGCTTGATCAGATTGCGCACCTTCTGCGCCTGCAGGTAGTAGGCGTCGTAATAGCCGGCCGACAGCACATATGTGCCGATCATGATGCGGCGTTTGACCTCGCGGCCGAAACCGGCGGCGCGGGTCTTCTCGTACATGTCGACGATATCCTTGCCCGGCACGCGCAACCCGTAGCGGACGCCGTCATAACGCGCGAGGTTGGACGAAGCCTCGGCTGGCGCCACGATATAATAGGCCGGCAGCGCGTATTTGGTGTGCGGCAGGGAAATGTCGACGATCTCGGCGCCGGCATCCCTGAGCCAGGCAATGCCTTTCTGCCACAGCGCCTCGATCTCTTCGGGCATGCCATCGACGCGGTATTCCCTGGGAATGCCGACCTTCATGCCCTTGATCGGCTTGCCGATCACCGCCTCATAATCCGGCACGGGCCGATCGACCGACGTCGTGTCCTTCGGATCGACGGACGCCATCGACTTCAACAGGATCGCGGCATCGCGCACGTCACGGGCGATCGGCCCGGCCTGGTCGAGCGACGAGGCGAAGGCGACGATGCCCCAGCGCGAGCAGCGGCCATAGGTCGGCTTGATGCCAACGGTGCCGGTGAAGGCGGCCGGCTGGCGGATCGAGCCGCCAGTATCCGTCGCCGTGGCACCGGCACACAGGAAGGCCGAGACCGCGGTCGCCGAACCGCCGGAAGAACCGCCCGGCACCAGCTGCGCATTGTCCAGACTGCGCGCGGTCCTGGTGCCGCCGGCCGAAACGAAGCCGCCGTCACCCTGATGCGTCGTCGGCATCACCACAGTGTCGACACGCGAGCGCCGCCATGGGTTGATGACCGGCCCGTAATAAGACGTCTCGTTGGACGAGCCCATGGCGAACTCGTCCATGTTGAGCTTGCCGAGCATCACCGCCCCGTCGGCCCACAGATTGGCGGTGACGGTCGATTCGTAGCGCGGCTTGAAGCCGTCGAGCACATGGCTGCAGGCCTGGGTATGGACGCCTTCGGTCCCAAACAGGTCCTTGATGCCGAGTGGGATGCCTTCCAGCGCACCGCCCTCGCCCTTGACCAGCCTTGCGTCGGAGGCCTTGGCCATGTCGCGCGCCTTGTCGCCGGTCACCGCGACATAAGCATTGAGCGCCGGATTGGCGCGATCTATGGCCGACAGATAGGCCTCGGTGATCTCGGTTGCGGTGATCTCCTTGCCGCGCAGCTTGGCGCGGGCCTGCGAAATCGTCAGCTGGGTCAGGTCGCTCATCAAAGGCTCTTTTCGTAAAACACCGACCACTCGGAATCGGGATAATCCAGCACCGGGCCGCAGCGCGAAAACCCGGCACGTTCGTAGACAGTCCAAGCGGCGGGATGGCGATCACCCGTCTCCAGCACCAGGCGCTTCAGCCCCTCGTTACGCGCCAGCGCTTCGACCCGCGCGACGATGCTGGCGCCGATCTTGCGGCCGCGATGCGAAGGCCGCGTGTACATACGCTTGACCTCGCCGATGGCGCTGTCATGGCGCTTCAACGCACCGCAGCCAACAGCGCGACCATCCTCGCGGGCGATGAAAACGGTCGTATCCTCACCGGCCATCTGCTCGACCGTCAAATGGTAGCAGTGCTCCGGCGGCGTCAATTCGAGCAAGGCTTCGTTGAGTTCCTCGACCAGGCCGCGCACGTCGTCCTGCAGCGGCGTCTCGATGGCGATCTCGATTGCCATCGGCCCGTTACTCCATGACCTTCGGAACGAGGAAGAAATTCTCGTCGGTCGCCGGCGCGTTGGCGACGATATCGGTCGCCTTGCCGCCGTCGGTGACGACATCCTGGCGCTTCTTCATTTCCATCGGCGTCACCGAGGTCATCGGCTCGACGCCGGAAACATCGACCTCGTTCAGCTGCTCGACGAAGCCCAATATGGCGTTCAGCTCGCCAGTCATGCGTTCGGCATCTTCTTCACTCACCGCGATGCGGGCAAGATGCGCGACGCGCTTCACTGTTTGCAGATCAACGGACATGTTTTTGCCTCGGGGAAAACCAGTTCGGGCTATAGCGGCGGCGCGCGCGGTGCGCAACATGCATCGTGCGGCAGACCGGACCGTGGTGGCGGCCCGGCTCTCGGCCATCGGTCCAAGGGCAAGGTGCTGTCTACGGCAGGGCAACGCCCTCGCACAGATAGTAGCTGCCGCTGTTGCCGCTTGCCTCGCTTTCGTTATCGGTGGGCCGAACCGACACGAGATCGACCTGCTTCGGGTTCATTTGCGTCACCGAGAGGACATCGGGAAAGACATAGCCCGGTTCCTGGCAGATGGCCGTCACCGCCCAACTTGGCGAAGCCGCCGCCTTGCTGATCTGCAGAAACTCGCAATTGTATTCGACGCCTTGCAGGCCGCGCGCCGAAAGCACGATGTTGCCGGCGTCGATAAGCGTTTGCAGCGTGTCCTTCTTGGCCTGTTTGCAAAGCTCCTCGGACTGAAGATAGACGCCCTCGATGAAATCATCCGCGGCGAGCGCGGGCGACGCAGCGACAAACATGGACACGCAAAGAGATCGCCCCAACATCGTGGATTTATTCCGCTTTAGCTGTTTCTAGATCGTAATCGTCTCACCGATTTTCGGCAATGCCACCTTTACACTGGACCCTTCCAGGCCGGCCTCGAACTTGTCGGGCGTCGGATCGATCATCGGAAACGTGCCGAAGTGACAGGGAATCACGGTCTCGAACTTGAAGAAACGTCGGCAAGCAAGTGCCGCCACCGCACCGCCCATGGTGAAACGGTCGCCGATCGGCACGATGCCGATCTTGGGTTCATGCAACTCGTTGATCAGCGCCATATCGGAAAAGATGTCGGTGTCGCCCATGTGGTAGAGCGTTTTGTCTTCCGGGAAGTGCAGGACGAGACCACCGGGATTGCCGAGATAGACATTCTTGCCACCCTCTTCGCCAAACGAGGAGGAATGCAGCGCCTGGACGAACGTGGTGGTGAAGCTGCCGCAATCGACGGTGCCGCCGATGTTGCCGGGATTGATCTTCTTGTCGCTGACGCCTTTGCCGACCAGATACATGCAGATCTCGAAATTCGCGACCAGTTGGGCGCCGCTTTTGCCAAGCACTTCCAGCGCGCCGCTGATGTGGTCGCTGTGTCCATGCGTCAGCAGCACATGCGTGATGCCCTCGGCCGGTCCTTCCCAGCCGCCCGTCCAGGACGGATTGCCGATCAGGTAGGGATCGATGAGTATCTTGGCGTCAGCCGTATCAATGCGAAAGGCCGAGTGGCCATACCAGGTCAGTTTCATGAATGCATTCCTCGATTTTTGGCTTGCCAGAGGATAGAACGCCGATAGACCGGAGATCAAAGGGTTACTGTGCCCGTTGTGCGTTTGAGAGAACACAACGCGGTGAAAGACGAAGGACGGCCGGTGGGCATTATCACGATCGAGGAATTGCCGGCGCGGCTAACCGGAGGCAAGACGCTGGCCGGGCTTGACCTCGGCGACAAGACGATCGGCGTCGCGGTCTCGGACCAGAGGTTTTCCTTCGCCCATCCGCGCCCGGTCATCATGCGAAAGAAATTCTCGCTCGATGCGGCGGTGCTGCTCGCCTTGCTGCAAAAGGAGAATGCCGGCGCGGTGGTGATTGGGCTGCCGATCAACATGGACGGTTCGGAAGGGCCGCGCGCGCAGAAATCGCGCGCCTTCGTCCGCAACATGGCGCAGATGAGCGACCTGCCCTTCGTGTTCTGGGACGAAAGGCTATCGACGGTAGCGGCCGAAAGGACGCTGATCGAGATGGACTTCTCGCGCCGCAAACGCGCCGGCAAGATCGATTCGGCGGCAGCCGCGTTTATTCTGCAGGGAGTTTTGGACCGGCTTCAGTCGCTCCACGCATCCGGTCGAACGGACCCGGACCCGCCCAGCGCTGTTTGACCCAACTGGCGATTTCGCGGCGGCGGCGGAATGCCCAAAGCGCCATCAGCAGCAACCCGTCGAAGACGCACGTCTTCGCCACCATACCGGGGATGATCGCCGGGTCGGTGCCGAGCATCTGGCCATAGAACTGAAAGAAGAAGTCGTGCATCTGTCGGCTGAGCATCGTGTAGCCGAAATTGATGTCATTGGCCGACAGATAGAACCAGCCCCAGAATATCGCCATGGGGGCCGCCCAGAATGCGAAGATGTAACGCATCAGCGCTCTCCCTCGAGATTAGAGCCTGTTCGGCCCGATATGAGCGAAAGCAGCGAATTGTGGGCCGCGGCCTTTGCCATGCCGTGCGCGACGGCGCGGATCTCGCCCTCGCCCGAAGCTGCCGCAACCACGGAGCGCCGCTCGGCAAGCATGGCGACATAGGACGCCAGAAGTGCTGCCAACTGCACGGCGACAGCCATGAACATCCCGTTGATGCCTTGCGCGGCGCCACCGATGACGATCAGAGACAACACGCCGGATGCGCAGATGAAGGCGATACGGGCAACGCTGTCGACGCCCTGGCTGGTCGCGTCGTTGATCAGGGCTTCGACAAAGGCCCAGAAAAACAGCACGGAGACGACAAGCAATGCTGTCGCGAGCGGCGCCACGACGACGAATTTGTCGAGCTCGATGAAGCGGCTGTCCTCGATTGTAGCTCCCAACACGCCGAGAGCCGTCGCCACACCACGGCTTCCGTCGATGCAGATGAGCGCGAGCAGGGCGAAAACGATCGCCCAGTGCAAGGCCAGAAAAGATGTCAGTACGTGTCGCATCGCCGTTCCCGCTTCGCAAAGCAAGAGGCGGCCAATTTGAACCATTCCCTGCTTTCGCCGGGACAGTGGGCCTTGCCGCTCGCCATCGCAACGGAAACCATTTGTTAAGGTTAACGGCGATTAGCCATACACATGGGGATGCTCGCCGACGCATCAATCGCCGGTTTTTGCGATGCTCGCGGCTCAATTCACCGGCGGATAGAGCGTGTCGATGATCATGCGCGCATCGTGGCGCGCATCGAGCATGCCATAGGTGTTGCGCCATTGGCCGGCCAAACGCGTCTCCACGAAAGCATCTGCGATCCGCCCTGCCCCCAGCCGGCGCAACTCAGCCGCTGCCGCCGAAAGCGCCAGTTGTTCGGTGAGCAGACGGGCCGAGCCCTCATCGGTTGACGCGACCTGCATCGCCGCCTTCAGCACGCCGATCGTGCCGCGTCCCCCAGCGCCGAGATCGCGGTCGATGCCGGCCAACACATCCTCGAACAGGCCAGGCGCGCGGCCAAGCACGCGCAGCACGTCGAGCGCCATGACATTGCCCGAGCCTTCCCAGATCGCGTTGACTGGGGCTTCGCGATAGTAGCGGGCGAGCGGCGCCTCCTCGACATAGCCATTGCCGCCGAGACATTCGATCGCTTCGTAAAGCAGCGGTGGCGCGATCTTGCAGACCCAGTATTTGACGACCGGCGTCATGGCGCGGGCGAACGCCGCCTCGCCGCGATCGCTCGCCGCCTCGTCGAAGGACCGCGCCAGCCGGAACGACAGCGCGGTGGCTGCCGCCACATCGAGCGCCATGTCCGCAAGCACGCGCTGCATGAGCGGCTGCTCGATCAAGGTCGAGCCGAACACCTGGCGGTGACGGGCGTGATGAACGGCCTCGGCCAGACCCGCGCGCATGATCGCCGACGATGCGATGGCACAATCGAGCCGGGTCAGGGTGACCATGTCCATGATCGTCTTCACGCCGGCACCCGGTTCGCCGACCATCTCGCCGATGGCGTTGACGAATTCCACTTCGGAAGACGCGTTGGAGCGGTTGCCGAGCTTGTCCTTCAGCCGCTGAAAACGGAAGCCGTTGCCCGACCCGTCGCCGAGAACGCGCGGCACCAGAAAGCACGACAATCCCTCCGGCGCCTGCGCCAGCACCAAGAACGCGTCAGACATCGGCGCCGACATGAACCATTTGTGCCCGGTCAGGCGATAAAACCCGCTGCCGGCGCGCTCGGCCCTCGTCACATTGGCGCGCACATCGGTGCCGCCCTGTTTCTCGGTCATGCCCATGCCGAGCGTCAGCCCGGTCTTCTCGACCGGCGGCCTTTGGCTGTGGTCGTATTTGCGCGTCGTCACGCGCGGCGCCCATTCGCGAAACAGTTTTGGGCTGGCCATCAAGGCCGCCAGCGAAGCGTTGGTCATCGTGATAGGGCAGAGATGCCCGGTCTCGAGCTCCGCCGTCAGGTAAAACCGGGCGGCGCGGACCTGATGTCGGCGGCCGATCTCGGCGTCGCCGTTTTCCCAGACCGAGGAATGCAGCCCGTTGGCCACTGAGCGGCGCATCAAGGCGTGATAGGCGGGATGGAACTCGACCACATCGATGCGCCGCCCCTGGCGATCATGCGTCCTGAGCTTCGGCGTCTCGACATTGGCGAGCCGCGCCAGTTCCTGCGCCTCTTGCGTCAGCACGAAACGGCCGAGCCCGTCGAGATCCTTGCGCACCGGATCGGAAAAACGCTCCGCGAGCTGGATCAGCAACGGATCGCCCCGCCAGGCGTTGCCGCCCGTCAGCGGCGGCGGCTGGTTCGTCACGTCGTCGGTCACGCCCAATCCTTCTATCGGCAGAAAGGCCCTTGTCGTCAGAAAGCCACGAATCCGAGGCCGTCGGCTAGGTATAGCCAAGCGTTGCCGCCCGCGCGATGAAAATACCGGGGAGAACGGCTCCAATCCAAAGCTGGCGCTTGCAGCCGCAAAATCTCCACCCTATAGCAGCGCCTTGAGATGACCGACGCTTCGTCCCTGCCACTCTACCCTCACCGCCATCTTTTGGGCATCCGCGATCTTTCCCCCGCCGACATCGAGCTATTGCTCGACCGGGCGGACCGCGCGGTCGCGATCTCGCGGCAGTCCGAGAAGAAAACCTCGACGCTGCGCGGCCGCACACAGATCAACCTGTTCTATGAGGCGTCGACACGTACGCAGTCGTCGTTCGAGTTGGCTGGAAAGCGGCTCGGCGCCGATGTCATGAACATGTCGGTGGCGAGTTCCTCGGTGAAGAAGGGCGAAACGCTCATCGACACCGCGATGACGCTGAACGCCATGCGGCCCGACATCCTGATCATCCGCCACCAGTCGGCCGGCGCCGCCGCCCTTCTGGCGCAGAAGGTCGGCTGCTCCGTCGTCAATGCCGGCGACGGCGCCCATGAACACCCGACACAGGCGCTGCTCGACGCTCTGACCATCCGCCGCGCCAAGGGCCCGCTGTCGAAGCTGATCGTGGCGATCTGCGGCGATATCCTGCACTCGCGCGTGGCGCGCTCGAACATCATGCTGCTCAATGCGCTCGGCGCCCAGGTGCGCGTCGTCGCACCGTCGACGCTGCTGCCCGCCGGCATCGAGAAGATGGGCGTCATCGTCACCCGCTCGATGGCCGAGGGCCTCAAGGGCGCCGACGTGGTGATGATGCTGCGCCTGCAGCGCGAGCGCATGGAAGGCGCCTTCGTGCCTTCGGTGCGCGAATACTTCCGCTATTTCGGCCTCGATGCGGAGAAACTGAAGGCCGCCAAGGACGACGCGCTGGTGATGCATCCCGGGCCGATGAACCGCGGCGTCGAGATCGCCTCGGAAATCGCCGACGGTCCGCAGAGCGTCATTCAGGAACAGGTCGAGATGGGCGTTGCTTTGCGTATGGCCGTGATGGAAGCCCTGCTCGACCCCCGTCGCGATCAAGAGGGCCGCAATCAAGAGGGTCGCAATCAAGAGGGCCGCGGCGCATGATCACAACGGTCTTCGAGCGCGCCCGCATCGTCGACCCGTCGCGCGGTCTCGACGATGTCGGCACCGTCATCGTCGAGGGCCGCAAGATTGTTGCCGCCGGCAAGGCGGTGCTTAACCAGGGAGCGCCCGAGGGCGCTATCGTCATCGACTGCGCCGGCAAGGCGATCATTCCGGGCCTGATCGACGGCCGCGTCTTCATCGGCGAACCGGGCGGCGAGCATCGCGAAACCATTGCGTCGGCAAGTGTCGCGGCGGCAGCCGGCGGCGTCACCTCGATCGTCATGATGCCCGATACCGATCCGGTGATCGACAATGTGGCGCTGGTCGAGTTCGTGCTGCGCACCGCCAAGGACACGGCAAGCGTCAACGTCTTTCCGGCGGCGGCAATCACCAAGGGCCTCGACGGGCGCGAAATGACGGAATTCGGCCTGCTGCGCGAAGCCGGCGCCGTCGCCTTCACCGATGGCCGTCACACCATATCGAGCGCGCTGGTGATGCGCCGTGCGCTGACCTATGCACGCGACTTCGGCGCCACCATCGTGCATGAAACCCAGGACGCCGACCTCGGTTCGTCCGGCGTGATGAACGAAGGCCTCTACGCAAGCTGGCTCGGCCTGTCCGGCATTCCGCGCGAAGCCGAATCCATCCCGCTGGAGCGCGACCTTGCGCTGGCGCGGTTGACACGCGGTTCGTACCACGCGGCAAAGATCTCGACGGCGATGGCGGCAAACGCCGTGACGCGTGCGAAAGCCGACGGTGCGGCCGTGACGTCAGGCATCGCGATCCACAATCTGTCGCTGAATGAAAACGATGTCGGCGAATACCGCACCTTCTTTCGCCTCACACCGCCTTTGCGCGCCGAGGAAGACCGGCTGGCGGTGATCGAGGCGCTCAGGGACGGCACGATCGACATCATCGTCTCCTCGCACGACCCGCAGGACGTCGACACCAAGCGCTTGCCTTTCGCCGATGCGGCGGCCGGCGCCATCGGGTTGGAGACGCTTCTCGGTGCGTCATTGCGGCTCTACCACAATGGCGACGTGCCGTTGCTCCGGCTGATCGAAACCTTGTCCACCGCTCCGGCGAGATTGTTCGGACTGCCCGGCGGCACGCTGAAACCGGGCGCAGTCGCCGATCTTGCGCTTGTCGATCTCGACGAACCCTGGATCGTCAGCGAGAGCGGCATTCGTTCGCGCTCGAAGAACACCTGTTTCGAAGGCGCGCGCATGCAAGGCAGGGTCTTGCAAACGGTGGTGGCGGGCCGCACAGTGTTCTCGTTCTGAGCTGGCCACCGCGCACCGCGCCTGATCCAGACAAACTGGAGGAAATGCGGGGGAAACAATGACTTACAGCCTGATCTTGGCGTTGGTTTTCGGCTATCTGCTTGGTTCGATTCCTTTCGGACTGCTGCTTACCCGCGCGGCCGGCCTCGGCGATGTGCGCAAGATCGGCTCGGGCAACATCGGCGCCACCAATGTTCTGCGCACCGGCAACAAGGGCCTTGCCGCCGCAACGCTGCTGCTCGATGCGCTGAAGGGCACGGCCGCCGTGCTGATATCGGGCCATTTTTCGCCTGAACTGGCGATCTGGGCAGGCCTTGGCGCCTTTCTCGGCCATCTCTTCCCGGTATGGCTGGGCTTCAAGGGCGGCAAGGGCGTCGCCACCTATCTCGGCGTGCTGATCGGCCTTGCCTGGCAGGCGGCGCTGATCTTCGCCGTCGTCTGGCTGATGATGGCATTCCTGTTCCGTTATTCCTCGCTGGCGGCGTTGACGGCGGCGGTCATCGTGCCGATCGCCCTCTATCTCCTGAGCACCCCGCCGATTGCCGGGCTGTTCGTTGTGATGAGCATCATCGTTTTCATCAAGCACCGCGAAAACATTTCACGCCTGCTTGCCGGCACCGAGGGCAAGATCGGAGCCAAGGAGTGAGCGATCGCGCCACCGCGGTGAGCGAGCCGGCTGCCGGGCCGCGCCTCAGCGACCGGCAGCGGCTGAGCTGGCTGCGGCTGATCCGCACCCAGAATGTAGGCCCCGCCTCTTTTCGCGACCTGATCAACCGCTTCGGTTCGGCCGAAGTGGCGCTCGAAATACTGCCGGAGCTGATGATTTCAGGCGGCGCCCGCCGGATCGCCCGCATCCCTACCATTGCCGAAGCCGAGGCCGAATTGGAAACGGCCAGAAAGGCTGGCGCGCGCTTTGTCGGCATCGGTGAAACAGACTATCCGCCGCTTTTGCGCAACATGGATCATCCGCCGCCGCTGTTGGCGGTCAAGGGGAATGCCGCCGTGTTCCGGCTGCCGGGGGTTGCCATCGTGGGCGCCCGCAACGCATCGCTGGCCGGCATCAAGATGGCACGCATGCTGGCGGCGGAACTCGGCCGCGACGGTTACGCAATCGTCTCCGGCCTGGCGCGTGGCATCGACACGGCGGCGCATCAGGGCAGTCTGGCGACCGGCACGATCGGCGTGCTAGCCGGAGGCCTCGACCTGCCCTACCCGCCCGAAAATGCCGGCCTGTGCGACGAGATTATCGAGCGCGGCGCCGTCATATCGGAAATGCCGTTCGGCTGGCAGCCGCGCGCCCAGGATTTCCCGCGCCGCAACCGCCTTGTCGCGGGCGCGGCCCTTGGACTGGTGGTTGTCGAGGCGGCGCAACGTTCGGGATCATTGATCAGCGCCAGGCTCGCCGGCGAAATGGGCCGGCTGGTTTTCGCCGTACCCGGCTCCCCGCTCGATCCACGTGCCGCCGGCACCAATGGCCTGCTCAAGGATGGCGCCACGCTGGTCAGCGAGGCATCGGACATTTCCAGGGCGATCGCCCCGCTGACCGGCATGCGGGCGCCCGATGTGCCGCCGTTCGAAGAGCCGCCCGACTTCTCGGTCACACCGCCGCCCGGCGAAAGCGACCGCGCCCGCGTCATCGAGGCGCTCGGCCCGACGCCCGTGCCGATCGACGAGATCATCCGCCACACCGGCCTGCACCCGGCCCAGGTGTTCATGGTGCTGCTGGAGCTCGACCTCGCCGGCCGGCTCGAACGCCACGCCGGCGGACATGTCTCGCTGGTGTTCGGGGATTCTTCAGCCTGACCTGAGAACACCTGATCTGAGACATATGAACTGAGAATGGGTGACGTCTTGCTCCGGAGCGACGCTGTTCGCATTCTGGAAGCGACGGATGTCGATGTCGCGGAAAGAGAACTCGCTGTGTTCTGCGATAGATTTTAAAAAATGCATCACCACGATTTACAGCTGACATGTTAGTGAGATATCACTGCCGGCGAACTTCCTTTCGGAGACTTCCCGGTGACCTCACGCTTTGGCCTTTCAGCCGCTCTCGCCACGCCGTTTGATGCCTCCGGGCAGATCGCCATCGCGCCGATGATCGCCCAGGCCAGGCGTTGCCTGGCCGAGGGCTGCGGCAGCGTTACGCTTTTCGGCACCACCGGCGAAGGCGCATCGGTGGGCGCCTCGGAGCGGCGGTCGGTGACTGAAGCCATGCTGGCTGCCGGGATCCTGCCGCATCAGCTTGTTGCAGGCGTGCTGGTCGATGCGGCCGAAGACGCCGCCGAACAGGCACTGCATGCCTTGCAGCATGGCGCCCGCAACATTCTCCTTGCGCCGCCGAGCTATTTCAAGAATGTCGGCGAGGATGGTCTTTTCGGCTGGTTTTCCACTGTTTTTACCGCGCTCGGTCCCCTCGCCCGTGACGTGCTTGTCTACAACATCCCGTCGGTCACGATGGTGCAGCTCTCGCTTGGCCTGATCGGCCGCTTGCGCACCGCTTTTCCGGATGTCGTTGCCGGGGTCAAGGATTCCGGTGGGGACTGGAGCTACAGCGAGGCCCTGCTCGGCGCCCATGGCGATCTGGTGATACTGATCGGCGACGAGCGGCATTTGGCGCGAGCGGTGCGAATTGGTGCTCAAGGCGCGATCTCCGGCATGGCCAATTTCGTCACCGGCGAAATCCGCGCCATGGCCGAGGACGGGCGCGATGATACCCGCGTAGAACGTTTTGTGCTCGAATTGCTCAAATATCCGGTCACACCGGCGGTGAAGGTCATGGTGGCGCGCAAGACGGGCGACGACCGCTGGCTGGCGGTCCGCCCACCGCTGGAGCCGATCGCTTCGCAGGGGCGCCAACAGCTTGCCGCCGCCTATGACAGTCTGTTTGCCAGGGAATCAGCCTGACCGGCAAAGGAAACGCGCTGAAATGGAAGACGGCAGCGAACCGACCACGCTTAGGGAAAAAGCCTATGCCAGCTTCACGCGGCATTTGCTGGCCCGCGATCTGCTGCCGGGTCAGTTCGTGTCGCAGCGCGAACTGGTTGCCTTCACCGGCCTGCCACTCGGCGCCATTCGCGAAATCGTGCCGCGTCTCGAGGCCGAAGGGCTTTTGATGACGATCCCGCAGCGCGGCATGCAGATCGCCCATATCGACATCAGCCTGATCCGCGAGGCTTTTCAGTTCCGTCTGTTCATGGAACGCGAAGCGGTGGCGCTGTTCACCGCCAGCGCTCCCGATGAGGAACTTGCCCGCCTGCGGCGCGAACACGAGGAGATGCTGGCGCAAGCCCTGTCGCAGGCGCCGACGCCGGAAATGGAAGCCAAGGCCCAAAGCATCGACTGGGCGATGCATGACACCTTCATCGATGCGCTGGGCAACGAGATCATCGCCAAGGCCTACCTGGTCAATTCGGTGAAGATCCGGCTGATCCATCAGGAGCGCTTTCGCATCGACGGGCGCGTCGTGCCGGTCATGCGCGAGCACCTCGCGGTCATCGAAGCCCTGGAGAGCCGCGATCCGCAGAAGGCGGTCGAGGCGATCAGCCTGCACATCGACAAGGCGCGCCGGCTGGCGCTGCAAATCTGAGGAAGCATGAGCCGCGCCGCGGTCGCGGCGCAATCCACAACGACAGCAACCGGGAGGAAGAAATGTCGTCCAATCTGTTCAACCCAACCAGGAGGCAACTCCTTCAAGGAACCGCGGCACTTGCCGCCGCCGGCATTGCTGGCGTCCGCCCGGGCTTTGCCGCCGGCGTCGACTGGAAGCGCTTTGCCGGCACGACGCTCGACGTCAATCTGGTCAAAAGCCCGCGCAGCGACACCCTCATAAAATATCTCGCCGAGTTCGAGGAATTGACCGGCATCAAGGTCAATGCCGAGGCGACGC
The DNA here is from genome assembly GCF_040317555.1 of Mesorhizobium sp. M1406. Classification (NCBI taxonomy): domain Bacteria; kingdom Pseudomonadati; phylum Pseudomonadota; class Alphaproteobacteria; order Hyphomicrobiales; family Phyllobacteriaceae; genus Mesorhizobium; species Mesorhizobium sp. M1406. Next base: position 94,908 of record NZ_JAMYKW010000015.1, read on the forward strand.
CCGAGCAGCAGCAGCGCCAGAAGACGGTGATCGAGCTGAGCTCCGGCAAACCGAGCTTCGACGTCGTGCATCTGAGCTACCATGTGCAGAAGCGGCAGTTCGAAAAGGGCGGCTGGCTGGCCGACATATCAGGCTATCTCACCGACTCCGCCCTGACCGACCCCGGCCTGGTCGAAAGCGATTTCGCCGATGCCGGCATGCTGTTCGCCAAGGACAGCCAGGGCGTGCTGCGCTCGCTGCCTTTCTCGGTCGACTACTGGATCGTCTACTGGAACAAGGAGCTGTTCGAGGCCAAGGGCCTCAAATATCCTGAAACCTTCGAGCAACTGGTGGCCGCAGCCGAGGCGCTGACCGACCCGTCGACCAACACCTATGGTTTCGTCGCCCGCGGCATCAAGAACGCCAACACGCCGGTGTGGACGTCACTGATGCTCGGCTACGACATGACGCCACTCGATGGTCAGGGGAAGCTGCGCACGACGTCGCCCGAGGCGATCGAGGCCGCCGGCCTCTACCAGAGGCTGATGACCAAGTCGGCGCCTCCAGGCGTCACCGGCTTCAACTGGGCCGAAGCGCAGTCCGCCTTCCTGCAAGGCAAGATCGGCATGTGGTTCGACGGTGTGGGCTTTGCCCCGCCAATGGAAAATCCGGAAAAATCGCGGGTGGTCGGCAAGGTCGGCTATGGCGTCATGCCCAAAGGCCCCAAGGCGCACGCCTCGGGCACCTTCGGCGACGGCATCGGCGTGACGGCCGCCAGCGAGAAGAAGGAGGCCGCCTATCTGTTCTGCCAGTGGGCAGTGTCGCCGGTCATGGGCGCGCGCCTGCTGCAGGCAGGCGCCGGCGTCCCGTTCCGCAAATCGGTGCTTGAAGATCCGAAAGTGCGCGAAGGCGTCACCATGCCGGCGAGCTGGCTCGACGCGGTGGTCGGCTCCGGCAATGTCAGCCGCCTATCGCTGCCGGTCATCATCCCGGTCACCGAGTTCCGCGACATCTATGGCGTGGCGCTGACCAATTTGATCGCCGGCGCCGATCCGGCGGAGGAGCTGAAGAAGGCCACCGAACAATTCCAGCCGGTCCTCGACAGGAGCGAGCAAGGCTGATGTCCGCCACCACCCCAGAACGCACCGGGGTGACGACGCAAGCCATCGAAGGGAGCCAGACGATCCGGCTGGCTCCCAACTACTGGCCTTTCGTCGTCCCGGCGCTCGTCGTCGTCGGCGCAGTGATCGTCTTTCCCTGGGCTTTCACGCTGTGGATGAGCGTCAACCGCTGGACGCTCGGCCAGTCGCGAAGCTTTGCCGGGATGGAAAATTATCTACGGCTGGCGATCGACCAACGGTTCTGGGAATCGCTGCTCCATACCTTGAGCTATACCTTCCTTTCGGTTGCCGCGCCGATGTTGCTCGGCACCATCGCCGCCTTGATCTTCGACGCCAGGTTTCCGCTGCGCGGCCTGTTGCGCGGCGTCTTCGTGATGCCGATGATGGCAACGCCCGTCGCCGTGGCGCTGGTCTGGACGATGATGTTTCATCCCCAGCTCGGCGTCCTCAACTACCTTCTGTCGCTGGTCGGCATCCCGGCGCAGGAATGGATCTTCAACGCCAACGCGGTCATCCCGTCGCTGGTCGCGGTCGAGACCTGGCAGTGGACGCCGCTGGTGATGCTGATCGTGCTGGGCGGCCTGGCATCCGTGCCGCGCGAGCCGTTCGAGAGCGCCGAAATCGATGGCGCCAATGCCTGGCAGCAGTTCCGCTACCTCACTCTGCCGATGATCGCGCCGTTCCTGATGATCGCGGTGATCATCCGCACCATCGATGCGCTGAAGAGTTTCGACATCATCTACGCCATGACCCAGGGTGGACCGGGCACGGCTTCGGAGACCATCAACATCTATCTCTACAACACCGCCTTCTCCTATTACGACATCGGCTATGGCTCGGCCATGGCCGTGGTCTTCTTCATCGTCATCGTCGCCCTGTCCTTCATCCTCTTGATGTTGCGCCAGCGCTCCCAGTGGATCGGCGTGGAGGGCAAATAGATGAGTTCACGGCTGCTCAACCAGATCGGGCTGTTTTTCGCGGCCCTGGTCTTCGTCTCGCCGGCGATCCTGTTCTTCCTCTGGATGATCTCGCTGTCGCTGAAATTCGAGATCGACAACGGCGCCTACCCGCCGATCCTGATCCCCGAACATCTCGCCTGGTCGAACTATGCAAAAGTGTTCGAGGAGAACAACTTCCTGCTTTATCTCTGGAATTCCGTTCTGGTGACCGGCACGGCGACGCTGCTGGCGCTGCTGATCGGCGTGCCGGCCGGATATGGCATCGCACGGCTCAAGGCCGAGCGATCGGCGGTCGTCATCATGATCGCCCGCATGACGCCGGGGCTCTCCTATCTCATCCCGCTGTTTCTGTTGTTCCAATGGGTCGGCATTCTCGGCACGCTATGGCCGCAGATCATCATCCATCTGGTGGTGACCGTGCCGATCGTGGTCTGGGTGATGATCGGCTATTTCGAGACCACGCCGATGGAACTGGAGGAAGCGGCCAACATCGACGGCGCCAGCTCCTGGCAGGTGTTCCGGCTGGTCGCTTTGCCCATCGCCAGGCCGGGCATCGTGGTTGCCTTCATCCTGTCCGTCATCTTCTCATGGAACAATTTCGTCTTCGGCGTGGTGCTCGCCAGCCGCGAAACGCGCACGCTGCCGGTCGCCGTCTACAACATGCTTTCCTACGAGCAGGTGAGTTGGGGTCCGCTCGCCGCCGCCGCGCTGGTGGTGACGTTGCCGGTGCTGGTTCTGACCATGTTCGCACAAAGGCAGATCGTCGCGGGACTGACCGCCGGCGCCGTCAAGGGCGGCTGAACGCCGCCCGACATCAAACTTTTTTCGAGGAAACCCAATGGCTTCGGTAACAATCAACAACGTCCAGAAAGCTTTCGGAACGGCCAAGATCATTCACGATGTCAGCGTCGATATCGCCGATGGCGAATTCGTCATCCTGGTCGGCCCGTCGGGCTGCGGGAAGTCGACGCTGCTGCGCATGATTGCCGGACTTGAAACGATCTCGGGCGGCAGGATCGCCATTGGCGATCGCACCGTCAACAATCTGCGGGCGCGGGACAGGAACATCGCCATGGTGTTCCAGAACTACGCGCTCTATCCGCATATGACGGTTGCCGACAATATGGGCTTTGCCCTGAAGATCAAGAAAGCCGATCCGGCCGACACCGCCAGCCGCGTCGGCAGGGCCGCCAGCATTCTTGGCCTGGACAAGCTGCTCGACCGCTACCCGCGTCAGCTTTCCGGCGGCCAGCGCCAACGCGTAGCCATGGGCCGCGCGATCGTGCGCGACCCGCAAGTCTTCCTGTTCGACGAGCCGCTGTCCAATCTCGACGCCAAATTGCGCGTCCAGATGCGCGGCGAGATCAAGGCACTGCACCAGCGGCTGGGAACCACCACGATCTATGTCACGCACGACCAGATCGAGGCCATGACCATGGCCGACAAGATCGTCGTGCTGCACGATGGCCTCGTCGAGCAGATAGGCGCGCCGCTCGATCTCTATGACCGTCCGGCCAATCTCTTCGTTGCCGGCTTCATCGGCTCGCCCGCCATGAACTTCATTGCCGGCCGTATCGAGGAAGGCGTTTTCCGCGGCACCGGCGGGCTGACCCTGCCGCTGCCTGAAGAAATCAACCTGGCAAAAATTCCCGAGGGTGAACTCATCTACGGCATCCGTCCCGAACATATCCGAGCAACGACTTCCCAGGGTATTGCCGGCACCATCGTGCTCCTGGAAGCTACGGGTTCGGAAATCTTCGCACGGGTCGACTGCGCCGGCGAAGAAATCTCCTGCCTTTTCCGGGAACGGCTTGCGCTGACGCAGGGCGATCAGATGCGGATCGAAGTCGACCGCGCCTGTGCTCATCTGTTCGACGCCAAGACCGGTCGGCGGCTGTAGCGCCAAGGGTCTGATATCCCGACGCAAAGGTCTCAAGCGTCGGGTTAGCTCTTGCCAGTCGCGTCGCTTGGCAGCAATCTCGGCTCAAAGAGCCGCTCGTCGGGTGGTGGATGCCGGTGCGACAGGATTTTGCCATGACCCGCGATCAGATGCTCGCCCACCTCCGCGCCGCCGGTGAAGTCGCGCGCGAGGCGGCGGCGCATGGGCACCATCCCTTCGGCGCCGTCCTGGTCGGGCCGGACGATCGCATCCTCATGCGCCAGGGAAATCTCGACACGGTGCGTCACGCCGAGACCGAGCTCGCCCGGCGCGCCGCGGCGGCCTACGAGCCGGAGTTCCTATGGCAATGCACGCTGGTCTCGACCTTTGAGCCGTGCGCGATGTGCGCTGGCACGATGTATTGGGCGAATATCGGGCGGCTGGTCTACGGGTGCGATGAGACCAAGATCCTTGCGCTGACCGGGGATCACCCTGAGAACCCGACGATGAGCCTCTCCTCGCGCACCGTGTTCGGCTCCGGCCAGAAAAAGATCGAGGTCTTTGGCCCCTTCCCCGAAATCGAGGATGAGTTGCACGAGCCGCATCGCGATTTCTGGAAGCGCTGACGCTTCGTGCCAGTCGGCAACCCCGGTCCATGGCAACAGCCGTCGGCTCGATCGGAGCCGTAATGCTGCTACCGTGCGCTTGGGAAAGATCTCCCCGCTGGCTATGGTGGATTTCCTTGAGTTTGGTGAGCGCGATGGGATTCGAACCCATGACCTACTGATTAAAAGTCAGTTGCTCTACCGGCTGAGCTACGCGCTCCCGCGGGCTCAAAAGCCGCCCTCGAAATTGCGCGGAACATAGGGAGAGTGCTTCGACCGGTCAACCGGAAAAAGAGGGTTCGTAAACATGGTGGCTTCGCCCCATCGCGGCACTTGCTCGCCACGTCGACGGTGAGAGAGAAGCCAAGGAACTCAGCCATTTTTTGCCCGCCGCGGCATTCAGTCCGGGGAACAATTGCATATGCCACTCGTTTTCTCAGCACAGGGACGTCCGCTAAACCCTTGAGGAGAAGAGCAATGAACAGAATCACAGCGGGTATGCTGGCAGCCACGCTCTCGGCCACATTCGTTGCGGCGGAGACGGTGCCCGTTAACGCCCAACCGAACTATGCGCCGCAATCCCAGGTCGCGGTGCCGGATGTGCAGACAGTCCAGTACCAGGAGTGGCGCAAGAACCGCTACAATCGCAGTTTTTCGCGTGACCGCAATTTTTCCCGCGATCGCGGCGCGTATTGGAACGGCCATCGCGGCTATCGCGAATATCGCCCCGGCTACCGCCGTCACGGCGATTATTGGTTCCCGCTGGCTGCCTTCGCCACCGGAGCCCTGATCACCGGCGCGATCATCAACAATGAGAACAATCGTGTCTATGAAGGCAACGCGCATGTGCAGTGGTGCTACGACCACTATCGCAGCTACCGCGCTTCGGACAACACGTTCCAGCCGAATTACGGCCCCCGCAAGGAGTGCCGCTCGCCTTACTGATCCAAAGTGTGAGTGCTGAGTAAAAAGCCCGCGCCGGAAACAGCGCGGGCTTTCTATCGAGATACCTAAGCGGGAAAGCCGTTGTCAGATCGCCCAGTTGATGCTCTTAAAAATCAAATATAGCGCTCCACCCTCACCACGCGGTGAACGGTAGGCCCCAAGAGCATCGCAAATCCGAGCCATCGTTCCAGTCAATTCCCAGCCCAGCGCTTCCAGGTTATTGTCGGCGTCGGTCACGTAGGCCTGCGTCAACTCATCTATGCTGTTCTTCTCGCCGAAGGAGCGAACCAGCTTCGCGTCGCTGAGAAGCTCGCCGGGCAAATTCGAATTTGCCCACGCCCACAGCCAGTTGCTGGCCTTGGCGCTCGTAGAGCCCGCAATTTGGATCTCGGTGACGATCTTGACGCCTCCTTCATCCGAGAACAGGAGCTTTCCGGCCGTAAGGTCATAATCATAGCGCGACCAGTTGCCGAGGTGGAAATCTTTGTTCAAGCGTGCATTCTTGACCGTCAGCTGTTCGATAGCCTCATCGCGCCACGCAGGATACCAGTCTGGCTTCATCCCCTCGCCCCATCACTCACCACCTCATGGCTGTTTATTGCACGCTCAGCGTTCTGCGAACAGCATCGCGCCAGCCAGCGAGCTTCGCGGCGCGAATGGCGGCATCCATGTCGGGCTGGAATCTTCGTTCGAGTGCCCAGCTTTTCGCGAACTTCTTGGCATCCGGCCACACACCTGCCTTCGAGCCGGCCAGCCACGCGGCACCCAACGCCGTCGTCTCCAGAATGGTCGGGCGGTCGACCGGTGCATCGAGGATGTCGGCGAGGCGCTGCATGGTCCAGTCGGACGCCACCATGCCGCCGTCGACCCGAAGCACGGTCTTGGCCGAAGCGCCCTTCCAGTCCTTGCGCATGGCGTCGAGCAGGTCGCGCGTCTGGTAGGCCACGGCTTCCAGCGCGGCGCGAGCGAACTCCGCCGGACCGGAATTGCGCGTCAGGCCGAAGATGGCGCCGCGTGCCTCGGCGTCCCAGTGCGGTGCGCCCAGTCCGACGAAGGCGGGCACCAGATAGACGTTTTGCGTCGCATCAGCCTCGGCCGCCAATTTGCCGCTCTGCTCGGCCTTGCCGATCACCTTGATGCCATCGCGCAGCCACTGCACGGCAGCACCGGCAATGAAGATCGAGCCTTCCAGCGCATAGGTCGTCGTTCCGTTCAGCCGGTAGGCAATGGTGGTCAAAAGCCGGTTCTTCGAGCGCACCAGGTCACTGCCGGTGTTGAGCAGCGCAAAACAGCCGGTGCCATAGGTGGACTTCATCATGCCTGGCTCGAAACAGGCCTGGCCGATTGTCGCGGCATGCTGGTCGCCGGCCACGCCGAGGATTTTTATCTCGGCGCCGAAGAGATTTTTCTCCGTGATTCCATAATCATCGGCGCAGTCCTTTACCTCGGGAAGCATTTTTGCCGGGATGTTGAGAATGGCCAGCAGTTCCTCGTCCCAGGCATTCTCCGCGATGTTATAGACCAGCGTGCGCGAGGCGTTGGTGGCGTCGGTGGCATGAACCTTGCCCCCGGTCAGCCGCCAGATCAAAAAGCTGTCGATGGTGCCGGCCAGCAATTCGCCTTTCTCTGCGCGCTTTCTCGCGCCCTTCACCTTGTCGAGCATCCAGGCGATCTTGGTGCCGGAAAAATAGGGATCGAGCAGCAGGCCGGTCTTGCGGGTGAATTTCTTCTCCAGTCCCTGCTTCTTGAGTTTCTGGCACAGCGGCGCGGTGCGCCGGTCCTGCCAGACGATGGCATTGTGGATCGGCTTGCCGGTCGTTCTATCCCAGATGACGACGGTCTCGCGCTGGTTGGTGATGCCGATTGCTGCCACTTCGGAAGCATTTCGGCCGGCCTTCTTCAGTGCCGTCTTCACTGTAGACACGACACTCGCCCAGATATCCTCGGGATCGTGCTCGACCCAGCCGGAGGCCGGATAATGCTGGGTGAATTCCTTCTGCCCGCTGCCCGCGACCTTCATCTTGTCGTCGAACAGGATCGCCCTGGTCGATGTCGTCCCCTGGTCGATTGCCAGCACAAAACCGCTCATTCCAGCGCCCTCCGCCTCGATGCAAAGAGGGGAGACGGCAACGAGCCGCCTCCCCCAATTTCACGGACGCGCGAACGCCCGCATAGACAATGCTACTTCTGCCAGCTCTTCACCAGTTCGTCGTAGTTGATGGTGATCGGCTTTTCTTTCTCGTTCTCGATCTTCAGCTGAGGAGCGAGATTGCCCTTCTTGACCGCGTCGGCGTTCCAATAGGCGAGGTCATGCTCTTCGGCCATCTTCGGGCCGATATCGCCCTGGACGCCCGACTTCTCGATACGGCTCATCACCTTTTCCTGCTCGCCGCAGAGCGAGTCCATCGCTTCCTGCGCCGTCTTGGCGCCCGACGATGCATCGCCGATCGCCTGCCACCAGAGCTGTGCCAGCTTCGGATAATCAGGCACGTTGGTGCCGGTCGGCGACCACTGGACGCGCGCCGGCGAACGGTAGAACTCAATCAGACCGCCGAGCTTGGGCGCACGTTCGGTAAAGCTCTTGTCGTGGATCGTGCTCTCGCGGATGAAGGTCAAGCCGACATGGCTCTTCTTCACGTCGACGGTCTTCGAGGTGACGAACTGCGCGTAAAGCCAGGCGGCCTTGGCGCGGTCGGTTGGGGTCGACTTCATCAGCGTCCAGGAACCCACGTCCTGATAGCCGAGCTTCATACCGTCCTTCCAGTAGACGCCGTGCGGCGACGGTGCCATGCGCCACTTCGGCGTGCCATCGTCGTTCAGCACTGCCTTTGCGCCGGCATCGACCATCGAGGCGGTGAAGGCAGTGTACCAGAAGATCTGCTGCGCGACCGCGCCCTGAGCCGGCACCGGGCCGGATTCGGAGAAGGTCATGCCTTGTGCTTCGGCTGGAGCATAAGCCTTCAGCCAGTCGAGATACTTCTGGATCGAATAGACGGCGGCCGGGCCATTGGTGTCGCCGCCGCGCGCCGTGCAGGAGCCGACCGGTCGCGAGTTCTCGTCGACCTTGATGCCCCACTCGTCGACTGGCAAGCCGTTCGGCAAACCCTTGTCGCCATTGCCGGCCATGGACAGCCAGGCGTCGGTGAACCGCCAGCCGAGCGACGGATCCTTCTTGCCGTAGTCCATGTGGCCATAGACCTTCTTGCCGTCGATCTCACGGCCGGTGAAGAACTCGGCGATATCCTCATAGGCCGACCAGTTGACCGGAACGCCGAGGTCGTAGCCGTACTTGGCCTTGAAATCGGCCTTATTCTTCTCGTCGTTGAACCAGTCGTAACGGAACCAGTAGAGGTTGGCGAACTGCTGGTCGGGCAACTGGTAGAGCTTCTTGTCGGGCGCCGTCGTGAACGAGGTGCCGATGAAGTCCTTCAGGTCGAGGTTCGGATTGGTGACATCCTTGCCGTCGCCCGCCATCCAGTCGGTCAGGTTGCGCACCTGCTGGTAACGCCAGTGGGTGCCGATCAGGTCGGAATCGTTGACCCAGCCGTCATAAAGGTTCTGGCCGGTCTGCATCTGGGTCTGGATCTTCTCGACGACGTCGCCTTCCTGGATGACGTCATGCGTGATCTTGATGCCGGTGATGGCGGTAAAGGCCGGCGCCAGCACCTGCGATTCATACTGGTGCGTGGCGATCGTTTCCGAAACGACCTTGATGTCCATGCCGGCGAAAGGCTTCGCGGCATCGATGAACCATTGCATTTCGGCTTCCTGGCCGGCGCGGTCGAGCGTCGAAAGCGGTCCGATTTCCTTGTCCAGGAATGCCTTTGCCTCGTCCATTCCGGCATAGGCGTTGCCAACCCCGAGCAATAGGACAAGCGCAGTCGTTGATGTTAAAAATTGCCGTCGCATTAGTTTCCTCCACTGTTTTAAGGTTTCAAGCGCGATCTGGAGCGGCCGCCGGCACGCGGTCGCTCCAACAGTTTCCCCCTCTATACGTAGCGGAACACGCCAACGGCGTAGACCACGGAGAGAGCGAGAGCCCACCACAGGTTGGATCCAACAAAACCCAACCAAGCGAGATGGATAAAGGCGCTGCCGAGCAGCGACAGGAAGAGACGGTCGCCACGCGTCGTCTCGAAGCGAAGGACGCCGACGCGCGGATTGCCGCCCGGCGAGGCATATTCCCACGCCGCCATGCCGCACAGCAGCAAAAGAATGGTTCCGAAGAAGGCCGCCGTCGGCCAGGTCCATGCCATCCAGGTGAGGTCGAAATTCATGATCAAATCCTCCCCGGGGCGAAGCTCTTGGCGATGGTGTTGCGCGCGAACTCTTGCGTTCGTTTCATCAAACCCTCCCCAGGGCGAAGCCCTTGGCGATGTAGTTGCGCACAAACCAGATGACCAGCGCTCCGGGGATCAGCGTCAGCACACCAGCGGCGGCGAGCAAGCCCCAGTCCATGCCGGCGGCCGAAACCGTACGGGTCATGGTGGCGGCAATCGGCTTGGCGTCGGTTGTGGTCAGCGTGCGGGCGATCAGCAGTTCCACCCATGAGAACATGAAGCAGAAGAAGCAGGCGACGCCGATGCCGCTCGCGATCAGCGGCATGAAGATCCTGACGAAGAAGCGCGGGAACGAATAGCCGTCAATATAGGCGGTCTCGTCGATTTCCTTCGGCACGCCTGACATGAAGCCTTCGAGGATCCACACCGCCAATGGCACGTTGAACAGGCAATGGGCCAGCGCGACGGCGATGTGGGTGTCGATCAGGCCGAAGGCCGAGTAGAGTTGGAAGAACGGCAGCGCAAACACCGCCGGCGGCGCCATGCGATTGGTCAGCAGCCAGAAAAACAGGTGCTTGTCACCGAGGAAGCGGTAGCGCGAGAACGCATAGGCCGCAGGCAGCGCCGCGGCCACCGAGATCACCATGTTCATCACCACATAGGTGATCGAGTTGACGTAGCCCGAGTACCAGGATGCATCGGTGAAGATGGTGACGTAATTGGCGATCGTCGGTGCATGCGGATAGAGCGTCAGTGAGGAGACGATCTCGGCATTGGTCTTGAAGCTCATATTGATGAGCCAGTAGATCGGCAGCAAAAGCACGATGATGTAGACCGTCGGCACGATCCACCACCAGCGCGATTCCTCGCCGCGGCGGCGCATCAGCCGCGCGATCTGGTCCTGCGACATCGCACTGGCGAGCCCTTCCGAAGCCGTCGTTTCGCTCACTCTGTCCTGCCTCGTCGTTCTTTCGTTGGCGCCGCTCATCTCAGCGCTCCGCGTCGTAGTTGGTCATCACGGTGTAAAACACCCATGACAGCAGAAGGACGATGAGGAAGTAGACCAGCGACATGGCCGCGGCCGGCCCGAGGTCGAACTGGCCGAGCGCCGTCTTGACGAGGTCGATCGACAGGAACGTCGTCGAGTTGCCGGGACCGCCGCCCGTCACCACGAATGGTTCGGTGTAGATCATGAAGCTGTCCATGAAGCGCAGCAGCACGGCGATCAGCAGCACCCGGTTCATCTTCGGCAGCTGGATGTAGCGGAACACCGCCCAGCGCGAGGCACCGTCGATCTTGGCCGCCTGATAGAAGGCATCCGGAATGGAGACCAGGCCGGCATAGCAGAGCAGCACGACGAGGCTGGTCCAATGCCAAACATCCATGATGATGACGGTGACCCAGGCGTCGAACGAATCCTGTACGTAGTTGTAGTCGATGCCGAGCGCATTGACGTAATAGCCGAGCAGGCCGATGTCGTTGCGCCCGAAAACCTGCCAGATGGTGCCGACGACGTTCCACGGGATCAACAGCGGCAGTGCCATCAGCACCAGGCAGACCGGTACGCCCCAGCCCTTCTTGGGCATGTTGAGGGCTATGAAGATGCCGAGCGGCACTTCGATGGCGAGGATGATAAAGGAGAAGATCAGGTTGCGGACCATCGCCTCCCAGAAGCGGCTGGAAGAGAGCAGCTCCTCGAACCACTCGGTGCCGGCCCAGAAGAAGACGTTGTTGCCGAAAGTGTCCTGCACCGAATAGTTGACGACCGTCATCAGCGGGATGACCGCCGAGAACGCCACCAGCACCAGCACCGGCAGCACCAGGAACCAGGCTTTGTTGTTCCAGGTCTTTTCCATCTATGCCCCCATCTCGACGCGCGCCATCTCAACCAGCCAGGAATCGGCATAGATGTTGATGCCGGCCGGGTCGAACCGCACTTTTGGTTCAGCGGGGACGGTTTCGTCCTCGCCAATCACGGCAGCGATCTCGCGGCCTTCAAGCTTCGCGCGCACCACCTTGTGGCGGCCGAGATCCTCGATCTTGCTGACTTGTACGGCCATGCCGTCGCGGCCGAGCCGGACATATTCGGGACGTATGCCAAGCTCTATGGCGCCACTGGCTGCCTTGGGTGCGCCCGGCAGTTCGATCCGCTGCGCCCCAAGCTTCGCCGTCTTGCCGTCGATCGCCACCGGCATGACGTTCATGCCGGGCGAGCCGATGAAATAACCGACAAACGTATGGCGCGGTCGTTCGAATAGTTCCGCCGGCGTGCCGATCTGCACGATGCCGCCATCGTACATTACCACGACCTGGTCGGCGAAGGTCAGCGCCTCGGTCTGGTCGTGCGTGACGTAGACCATGGTGTAGCCAAAGCGGCGGTGCAGCTGCTTCAATTGCGAGCGCAGCAGCCACTTCATGTGCGGATCGATGACGGTCAGCGGCTCGTCGAACAGGATGGCGTTGACATCCGAGCGCACCAGCCCGCGGCCGAGCGAGATCTTCTGCTTCTGGTCGGCCGTCAGGCCCCTCGCCTTCTTCTTCGCCCAGGACGCAAGATCGATCATCTCCAGCGTCTCGCGCACCTTGCGGTCGACATCGGCTTCCGGCACGCCGCGGTTGCGGAGCGGGAAGGCCAGATTGTCGTAGACGGTCATCGTGTCGTAGATGACCGGGAACTGGAACACCTGCGCGATGTTGCGCTCTTGCGTCGACAAATTGGTCACGTCCTTGCCGTCGAACAGCAACCGGCCATGCGAGGGATGAAGCAGGCCCGAAATGATGTTGAGCAGCGAGGTTTTGCCGCAGCCCGAGGGCCCGAGCAGCGCATAGGCGCCACCATCCTCGAAGATGTGATGCACTTCCTTGAGTGCAAAATCGGCATCCGTCCGCGGGTTCGGCAGGTAGGAGTGGCGGATGTGATTGACGTCGATGCGCGCCATATCGCTCTCCTATGCCGCCAGCTTCGGTGCGCTTACGGCGCGGCCTTGCCCGTCGAAAACCATGATGTGACGCGGGTCGATGAACACGTCGATCGCGGCGTCAGTCTCGAAATCGAGGATACCGTGGGTCAGCATGACCCAGCGCGCGTCGGCGAAGTCGAGATGGATGAAGCTCTCCGACCCGGTGATCTCGGTGATGGTGACCTTCGCCCGCACCGGCACGGCCAACGCATTGGGCCGCTCGAGCGAAAGATGGTGCGGCTGGAAGCCAACCGTATAGTTCGCATCGGCAATGCCGACGAGTTCGGCAGGCACCGGCAGCTTGACGCCGCCTTCGAGCAAAAAGTCCGGACCCTTCTTGGCCAGCACGATGGTGTTGAGCGGCGGGTCGGCGAAAGTCCTGGCCGTCACCAGATCGACCGGCTTGCGGAAAACGTCGATTGTCGGGCCGAACTGGGTGATGCGTCCTTCGGAAAGTGTCGCCGTGTTGCCGCCGAGCAGCAGCGCTTCGTGCGGCTCGGTCGTGGCATAGACGAAGATGGTGCCGGTGGCGGCGAATATCCTAGGCAATTCGGCGCGCAGTTCCTCGCGCAATTTGTAGTCGAGGTTGGCGAGCGGCTCGTCGAGCAGCACCAGGCTGGCGTTCTTGACGATGGCGCGCGCCAGTGCGGTGCGCTGCTGCTGCCCGCCGGACAGGCTGAGCGGCGTGCGGTCGAGGTAAGGTGTCAGCTTGAGAAGCGCGGCGGCGTTGCGCACTTCCTTGTCGATCTTCGCCTGATCGGTGCCGGCCACCCTGAGCGGCGAGGCGATGTTCTCGTAGACGGTCATCGCCGGATAGTTGATGAACTGCTGGTAGACCATGGCGATCTTGCGCTTCTGCACCGGCACGCCGGTGACATTCTGGCCGTCGAACCAGATCGAACCGGAGGTCGGCACATCGAGGCCGGCCATCAGCCGCATCAGGCTGGTCTTGCCGGAGAGCGTGGGTCCAAGCAGGACGTTGAGCGAGCCATGCTTGAGCGTCAGCGACACGTCGCGGATATGCTCGGCCGCACCAACCGTCTTGGTGACGTTTCTCAGTTCCAGCATGACGCCTCCTCCCAGGCCTTCCGCATCAGCTCAAAACCCTCTTCATTCGGCGGCCGCGACATGTCGCCGGCTTATGCCGTGCATGAATTCATCGAGCGCCGCCACCTGTTCGCGGCTGAGATGCAGACCGCGCTTGGTCCGCCGCCACAATACATCTTCGGCGGTGACAGCCCATTCGTTTTGAACGAGATAGCGCACCTCGGCCTCAAAAAGATCGGCGCCGAAGTTGCGGCCCAGATCAGCATTCGATTTGGCCAGCCCCAGCAGCATCCTTGCGCGGGTGCCGTAGAGCCTTGTCAGCCGGCGAGCCAGGCGCGCGTCAAGAAACGGATAGGCGGTTTTTAGTTTCGCCACTTCGGCATCGAAACCGGTGGCCGGGAAATCGCCGCCCGGCAGCGGCGCGTTTGCCGTCCATGGCTTGCCGCGCTTGCCGAGAAAACCCTCGATCTTTTCCAGCATCGATTCCGACAGCCGGCGATAGGTGGTGATCTTGCCGCCGAAAGCATTGACGATCGGGGCAGCGCCCTCGCCGCCATCGGCCTTGAGCACATAGTCGCGCGTCGCTTCCTGCGCCTTGGAGGCACCGTCATCGTAGAGCGGGCGGACGGCCGAATAGGTCCAGACGATGTCCGAGCGCTTGACTGGTTGCGCGAAATATTCGCTTGCCGCGGCGCAGAGGTAGTCGATCTCGGCGTCGCTGATCTTCACGTCAAGCGGATCACCGGGGTAATCCTGGTCCGTGGTGCCGATCAGGGTGAACTCTTCCTCGTAGGGAATGGCGAAGATGATGCGGCCATCCCGGTTCTGGAAGAAATAGGCACGCGGATCGTCGAACTTCTTGGCAATGACGATGTGGCTGCCCTGCACGAGGCGGACATTGTGCACATCGTTGAGGCCGACGACGCCGGAAAGCACATGATCGACCCAGGGTCCGGCGGCATTGACCAGCAGTCGCGCCTTGATCTCTTCGGTCTTGCCGGTCTGCAGGTCCTCGATCCGGATCGTCCACAACCCGTTTTCGCGTCGCGCGCCGATCACTTTCGTTCGGGTGCGGACCGTCGCGCCGCGATCGGCGGCATCACGCGCGTTCAGCGCCACCAGCCGCGCATCGTTGACCCAGCCGTCCGAATATTCGAAAGCCTTCTTGAACAATGGTTTCAAGGGTTTGCCGGCCGGATCCCTAGCCATGTCCAGCGTCCTGGTCGCCGGCAGCAATTTGCGCCCGCCAATATGGTCGTAGAGAAAGAGACCGAGCCTGATCAGCCAGGCCGGGCGCAGGCCCTTGGCATAGGGCAGCACGAAGCGCATCGGCCAGATGATATGCGGCGCGTTCTTCCACAGAACCTCGCGTTCCATCAGCGCCTCGCGCACCAGGCGGAATTCGTAGAATTCGAGGTAGCGCAGGCCGCCATGGATCAATTTGGTCGAGCCCGAGGAGGTTCCGCTGGCGAGGTCGTTCATCTCGGCGAGGAAGACGGAAAAGCCACGCCCGACAGCATCGCGGGCAATGCCGCAGCCATTGATGCCGCCGCCTATGACGAAAATGTCATGGATCGGAGATGCTTCCACAAATTCCTCCAGCGATTTCGCATTGCACCATTTTTGGCCTTTACGAAACCGTGTCGGAATTATTTCGAAATCATAACGAATGTCAAACGAAATATCACGAGCGTGTGGTGCCAAGCTGAAACCGCCTAGGAGAGCGACGTCTCGATCAGTTGAACCTCGGCCTCCTGGCAGATTTTGCGCACCGACGGGATGTCGCAACGGTCGGTGATGAAGGTATTGACCTGCGACAGGTGGCCGATGCGCACCGGTGCGGTTCGCTCGAATTTGGTCTGATCGGAAACCAGGATGACATGCCTTGCATTGGCGATGATCGCCTGCGCCACTTTGACCTCGCGGAAATCGAAGTCGAGCAAGGCGCCGTCATGGTCGATCGCCGAGGCGCCGATCACCGCATAGTCGACCTTGAATTGCCTGATGAAGTCGACCGCCGCTTCACCGACGACGCCGCCATCGGAGCCGCGCACAACGCCACCCGCAATCACAACCTCGATCGACGGATATATCCGCATCCTATTGGCAACATTGATGTTATTGGTGATGACCATGAGGCCGCTGTGATCGAGCAGCGCCTTGCTGACCGACTCTGTCGTGGTGCCGATGTTGATGAACAGCGAAGCATTGTCGGGGATCAGCCTAGCGGCCGCCCGGCCGATCGCTTCCTTCTCGTCGGCGGCGATCTTGCGCCTGGCCTCGTACTCCATGTTCTCGATGCCGGACGGGAACAAAGCGCCGCCATGGATGCGCGAAAGCAGCCTCTGGTCGCACAGGTCGTTGAGATCCTTGCGTATGGTCTGCGGCGTCACGTTGAAATGTGTGGCCAGATCCTCGACCAGCACCCGACCATGATCCTTGGCCATCTGGATGATTTCGGCATGGCGTGGCGACAGATACATAGGCAACCTCCCGTTTTCGTTTTTCTTGTCTATAGTCGAAAACGAAACCAATGAAAAGGCATAAGCCGGCTAACGAAATGTATATGACTGCGAAGGCAAACGCCAACGCAATCCCGACTGGACCTGATCAGGCCACACCGCGCGCTATTTCCATGATGACGGTGAAAGCCATATCGATATCGGCGGCGGTCGCTTCGAACTGGCCGACCTGGAAACGGATT
This sequence comes from Mesorhizobium sp. M1406, assembly GCF_040317555.1. NCBI lineage: Bacteria > Pseudomonadati > Pseudomonadota > Alphaproteobacteria > Hyphomicrobiales > Phyllobacteriaceae > Mesorhizobium > Mesorhizobium sp. M1406. The sequence continues at coordinate 111,387 of NZ_JAMYKW010000015.1, forward strand.
GCGACCTGCCCATCGACCCTCGTCTGCGTCAGGTAGATGCGGCCATCATCGTTGATCGCATTGACCAGCCGCAGATTGTGCTCGTCCGCCTCCGCATCGGTTATTGCCTTGTGCCGGAACGAGAACAGGGACAGCATCGGTTCGCTGACGATCTCGAAATCCGGCTCCCTTGCCAGCCGCGCGGCAAGCCTTTCGCTCCAGGCGACATGATTACGGATCATCGTGCGCAGGTTTTCCAGCCCATGCGCGCGCAGCAGGAACCACAATTTCAGCGCGCGAAAGCGCCGGCCGAGCGGCACCGACCATTCGGAATAGTTGATGATGCCGTCATGACCGTGCGTCTTCAGGAATTCAGGCTTGATCGCCAGGGTGCGAACAAGATCCTCCGGCCGGCGGATGAACTGCATCGAGCAGTCGAACTGCGCGCCCAGCCATTTGTGCGGGTTGAAGACGATCGAATCGGCACCTTCAACGCCAGCCCAGAAATGCCGATACTCCGGACAGATCATCGCCGATCCGGCCCAGGCGGCGTCGACGTGAAGATAGAGGCCATGCCGCCGCGCCACCTCGGCGACCACCGCAATGTCGTCGGTGCCGCCGGTGCTGGTGCCGCCGACGCAAGCGATGATGCCGGCCGGCAGCATGCCGGCTTCCCGGTCGGCGACGATTGCCGCCTCGAGCGCTGCCGTGTCCATGGCGCGAAAACGGCCGCCGACAGGAATGCGCACGAGATTGTCCTCGCCGATGCCGGAAATCCAGATCGCCCGATCGATGGAGGTGTGCACCTGGTCGGAGGAATAGATGCGCAGCCGCGCCTGCCCTGCCAGGCCTTGTTTGTTGCCTTGCCAGTCCAGCGCTCGTTCGCGCATGGTCAGCACCGCGGCCAGTGTCGCCGACGAGGCTGAATCCTGGATCACCCCGGCGAACCCTTCGGGCAGACCGAGCGCCTGGCGCATCCAATCGACGGTACGCGTTTCGAGCTCGGTCGCCGCCGGCGACGTCTGCCAAAGCATGCATTGCGCGGCCATCGCCGAAACCAGATATTCCGCCACCACCGAGACCGGCGCCGCATTGGCCGGGAAATAGGCGAAGAAGCGTGGATGCTGCCAATGCGTCATCCCCGGCAAAATCTTCTCTTCGAAGTCGGCGAAGATTTGGTCCATCGGTTCGGCGTCTTCGGGTGGTGACGCCCCTATGCTTCTAAAGATGTCGCCGGGCTCGACCAGTGGCCGCACTGGCTGCTCGCGCAGCGTGCTGCGGTAGTCGGCGCCCCAGTCGGCGGCGCGCCGCGACCATTGCCGGAACTCATCGTTGTTCATCCTGTCCTCCCGACATGATCCATCGCCGCCATCCGTCGCGGCTGGCCTCTTATTATTTAACGCGTGAAATATATGCAACCGCCAGCGTATGCGGCACGCCTCAGCCAGGGAAATCCGGCAGGCTGGCAAAAGCCGTCTTCAGCGCATTCGACCAGCCGTCCGAGATCGTGCGGTAATACTGGTCGTCATGCGCGATCCGCTTCTTCAACCCGACCTTGAAAGCGTCCTTCTCCAGGAAGAGCAGGTCGAGCGGCAGGCCGACGGACAGGTTCGACTTCAACGTCGAATCGAACGATACCAGCAGCAGTTTCACCGTCTCGGCGAAGCTCATCGTCTTTTCATAGGCGCGGATGATGATCGGCTTGCCGTATTTGGTCTCGCCGATCTGGAAGAAAGGCGTGTCATCGGTCGATTCGATGAAATTGCCTTCGGGATAGATCATGAACAGGCGCGGCTCGCTGCCCTTGATCTGGCCGCCGAGGATGAAGGAGGCATTGAAGTAGGAATCCGCCTTCTCGCCCGCGGGCGACGAACTGGCGATGACTTCCTTGACCGTGTCGCCGACCATCCGCACCGTCTGATACATCGATGGCGTTTCCAGAAGCGTGGCGTGACGGTCGGCAATTGCCTTGGTGCGTTCGTCAAGCAGGCTGACCACGGCCTGCGTCGTCGCCAGGTTGCCGGCCGACATCAAAACGACGACGCGCTCGCCCGGCTGCTCCCAGACATGCATCTTGCGGAAGGTGGAAATCGAATCCATGCCGGCATTGGTGCGCGTGTCGGACATGAACACGAGCCCGCGATCGATCTTCAGGCCAACGCAATAAGTCATGGAATCTCTTCTGGCGGCAATCTTGCGAAGGATTACTGCTCCACCGTGACGGTGACCGCAAGCTCTTCTTCCGCCTGTCCCAGCCGAATTCCCGACACCGGCGTGGCGTCGCGGTAATCGCGGCCGGTTGCCACCTTCACATAGCGCTCGTCAGGCGAAATGCCATTGGCGGCATCGAAGGCAACCCAGCCGAGACCCGAAACATGCGCTTCAGCCCAGGCATGGCTTGCGGCCTGCTCGACCGTCGCGTCCAGCATCAGATAGCCGCTGACATAGCGGGCCGGAAAGCCCATGGCGCGCGCCGCGGCGGCAAAGATGTGGGTGTGATCCTGGCAGACACCGGTCTTGAGCGCCAAGGCTTCCTCCGCAGGCGTCGTTGCATTGGTGGTGCCGGGCGTGTAGGCGACGCGCTCGCCGATGACGGCCATCAGCCGGTGCAGCCTTTCGATGTCGGTGCCCTTGCCGACCGATGCGGCGAGTTCGCGAACACCGCCGCCGATCGCCGTCAATGGCGTTTCATGGCTGTACAGCCAGAGCGGCGTAAAACCCTGGTGTGGCCCCGAAACGCCCGCGGTGTCGCGCGTCACCACTTCGCCCGATGCTTCCACCGTGATGAAGTCGCGCTCGCCCTCGACGCTCAACAGTCTGGTGTCGTTGCCGAAATGGTCGACAAAGCGAACCTCTTCGCGCGCGCCTTCGATGGTCAGAGCCCAGGACAGAACGGTCTGCGTCGATCCGCTGACCGGAAGCAGCCGCAGCCGCTGCAACAGATAGTGCACCGGCGCATCGTAGCGGTATTCGGTCCGGTGGGTGATCTTCAGCCGCATGCGCTATGTCCCGTTTGTGAGCATGATCTTGTCCCACTTCGGAGTCATGCTCAATTGAACCGGTAGTCCTGCGCGATCTCGTCGCCGAGCTTGGTGTTGTCGCGAATGAAATTGGCCAGGAATTCATGCAGGCCGGCATCGAAAATATCCTTGATCGACCCGGCTCTCAACATTGTCTGCGTCTTCTCGGCCGTTGCGTGGCAGGCATGGCGTTCGCCGTAATCGTCGCCGAGGAACTTCAGATGCTCCGACAGGAAGCGATAGCAGAAGGTCAGCGAACGCGGCATGCGGACATTGAGGATCAGATAGTCGGCAATGTTGGTCGGCTTGTAGTCGGCGTCGTAGACCCAGCGATAGGAGCGATGCGCCGACACCGAGCGCAGGATCGATTCCCACTGGTAGTTGTCGAGCGTCGAGCCGACCCAGGAGATCGACGGCAAGAGCACATAGTATTTCACGTCGAGGATGCGCGCCGTGTTGTCGGCGCGCTCGACATAGGTGCCAAGCTGCGAGAAATCGAAGATCTCGTTGCGCAGCATGGTGCCATAGAACGAGCCGCGGATCAGCGCCGTCTCGCGCTTGATAGCGTCGAGCACGCTGGGCAGGTCGCGCTCGTCGATCGGCCTTGCCAGCATCCGCTTCAGCGACATCCAGGCTTCGTTGATGCTCTCCCATGTCTCGCGCGTCAGCGCCGTGCGCACCATGCGGGCATTGTTGCGGGCCGTCTCGATCGCCGCCATCGTGCTCGACGGGTTCGACGTGTCGCGCAGCAGGAAGTCGGCAACGTTCGCGGCGGTATAGTCAGAGTATTTCTGGCTGAAGGTGACGTCGGAGCCGGCGCTGAGCAGCACCGAATTCCACTCTTCCGACGCGCTCTGGGTGCGGGTCAGCGCCATGCGCAGACCGGCATCGACCAGCCGAGCCATATTCTCGGCCCGCTCTATGTAGCGGTTCATCCAGTAAAGCCCGTTGGCGGTGCGGCCGAGAAGCATGTCAGGCGAGCCGGTGAATGGTGAATGGTGAATGGTGAATAGTGGATCGACACAGGTAGAACCTCATATACGCCGTCCCCTTGCATCCAGGCATCTGACCATTGACCATTCTACCATTCACTATTCACTATTCACTATTCACTATTCACTGCACTAATCATCCAGCACCCACGTATCCTTCGTCCCGCCGCCTTGCGAGGAATTGACGACCAGCGAGCCTTCCTTCAGCGCGACACGGGTCAGCCCGCCGGGGACGATCTGGATGCGGTCGGAGACCAGCACATAGGGTCTGAGGTCGACGTGGCGCGGCGCCAGCCCCTTTTCCGTAAGGATGGGGCATGTCGACAGCGCCAGTGTTGGCTGGGCGATGTAATTGGAGGGTTTGGCCGCCAGTTTCTTGGCAAACGTCTCGCATTCTTTCTTGGTCGCCGCCGGCCCGACTAGCATGCCGTAGCCGCCGGAACCATGCACTTCCTTGATCACCAGCTCGTCGATGTGCTCGAGCACATATTTCAGGCTATCCGGCTCCGAGCAGCGCCAGGTCGGGATGTTGCCGAGGATTGCCTTGCGGCCGGTGTAGAACTCGATGATCTCGGGCATGTAGGAATAGATCGCCTTGTCGTCGGCGATACCGGTGCCCGGCGCATTGGCGATGGTGATGTTGCCGGCACGGTAGACATCCATGATGCCGGGTATGCCAAGTGTAGAGTCGGGCCGGAAGGTCAGCGGGTCGAGGAACGAATCGTCGACGCGGCGGTACAGCACATCGATCTGCTTGTAGCCTTCGGTCGTGCGCATCGCGACATGACCGTCGACGACCCGCAGATCCTGGCCTTCGACCAGCTGCACGCCCATCTGGTCGGCCAGGAAGGCGTGTTCGAAATAGGCGGAGTTGAAGCTGCCTGGCGTCAGCACGGCAATTGTCGGCGCGCCCTTGGTGCTCTGCGGCCGCACTGCCGCCAGCGACTGGCGCAGAAGCTGCGGGTAGTTCTCCACAGGCCGCACCTTGATTTTCTGGAACAGCTCGGGGAACAGCTGCATCATCGTCTCGCGGTTCTCCAGCATGTAGGAGACGCCCGACGGCGTGCGCGCATTGTCCTCCAGCACGTAGAATTCGTCCTCTGAGATGCGGACGATGTCGACGCCGATAATGTGGGTGTAGACGCCGGCCGGCGGCCTGACCCCGATCATTTCCGGCAGGAATGCCTCGTTTTTGGCGATCAATTCCCGGGGGATGCGCCCGGCGCGCAGGATTTCCTGGCGGTGGTAGATGTCATCGAGGAAGGCGTTCAGCGCCTGCACGCGCTGCTCGATGCCTTGCGTGAGGCGCCGCCACTCATTGCCCGAAATGATGCGGGGAACGATATCGAACGGGATCAGCCGCTCGGAGGCTTCCTGCTCGCCATAGACGGCGAAAGTGATGCCGGTCTTGCGGAAGACGCGTTCGGCGTCCTGCATCTTCTCGGTAAGCCTGGCCGGATCCTGCTCTTTCAGCCAGCGATCATAAGCCGAATACGGTCTTCTCAATCCGGAGACTTCCGGAAGCATTTCATCGAACGCTGCCAATCGCATACTCCCCTGTGACGCCATTTCACTGGCGTCGCCGGAGAAAATCAAGCGCAATCGGTGATTTGCGAGATACGGGCGATCAGTATGTTGCGCCTGCCTAAAATTGAGGCAGCCGAAATATAACAGTAATCAGGCTTTGCCTCGTGTCCGGGCAAGCGGGTTTCCAGCTAGAAAGCGCGGAACGTGACCACTGTGAACGTGTCCTTGATGCCGGGGAGAATCTGCACCTTCTCGTTGACGAAATGGCCGACATCTTCCTCGTCGTCGACATAGAATTTGGCGAGCAGATCGTAGTTGCCGGCGGTGGAGTAGATTTCCGAGGCGATCTCGGCATCGGCAAGCGCACTGGCAACCTCATAGGATTTGCCGAGTTCGCATTTGATCTGCACGAAAAACGCCTTCATGGCTTCGTCCCGCTAAACGTCCAAGTCCAAGCGGCCCTTCTGGCAGACTGGAGGCGGGCTTTCAAGCGCTGGAATTTGTGCTCAACCGGCCCGGCCTCGATCTACGCCGCATCATTGGCATGCAGCGCTGGAGGAGCTTGCCACGGAGCACCAACAGGCGCTCACCGTTGAAAGAGGCTTGAGCACCGCGGGGATGAATATTCCTCATTGCTGAAACCGTGAAGCACCGTCGCACGTATGTTAGGATATCTCCTGAACGGCTTTCTGGAGAGGCAGCTTTTCGAGGGCAACGGAGACAGGCCATGCGCCGCATGTTTCTCGCATTCCCGTTCGGTCCATTCATCCTGGTCTCGTCGGCGTTCGCCGGCGACGCCGAAATCAAGGCAGGGCAGTCTGTCATCGAGGGCCAGTTAAAGGCCCTCATCGCCAATGACGGCGCCACCGCCTACAGCTTCGCCGCCCCGAATGTGAAACGGATTTTCCCGACCGTCGACGCCTTCATGAACATGGTAACCAACGGTTACCCGCCGGTGCGCAAGCCGCGGACCTATTCCTTCGGCAAGGTCGAGGAGACGGCTCCGGGTTCGATCGTCCAGCAGGTGCTGATCGTCGGGCCAGATGGCAAGGACTACGAAGCTGTTTACACGTTGCAGCAACAGCCCGACGGCACGTTCCAGATCACCGGCTGCAGCCTGCGCGCCTCGAATTCGCTGAGCACCTGAGATCCAGATTCAGTTCTTTTTCATATTCTTAAAAATGACCCAAGAAGCAAACGCTCTTCTGTCCACAATAGGAGACAATCCAAAGGCAGCTATAACAATCTCGACACTTTGTATATCCGCAAGAACATCCGATCTGTAAAATTTCGTTAAAGGATTATAGTCAGCCTCGTGCCTCTTCCTCTGCATTTCCACAAATTTGTTTGCAAAATCCTCGATCGAGGCTGGAAATTTCGACATGGTTCTATTGTCTTCGCAGGCGCTTTTTGCTGTGCCATGCGCCAACGAGCGATAAACCTCTACCCAAGCATGCTTGCTTCGCGCTGAACCACTGCCACCTATCAAAAGATCCGCACATGTGCGAGCCAGGCAGTGAAACATTGCATAATACGTGCTACTGGCCGAACGTCGCAGATTAACCTGAGACGGCTTGCCTTTCCCGGCCGTAGCCAAGAGCTTCGCAGTGCTAAGGAGATCACTTGGCTTCAGCTATATTTCCCGCTTCTGATTTTGCGACATAGTAAAAAACTGGAAAGCTATCCTCACCAAGCTTGGACAAGCTATCACGGACGTGACGCGTTATCCCAATCGTCTCTTTCGCATCGATCTGATTCTTCTCATTATCAAATATGACGTAGACATAAATCACACGTTCCCCATCCGTGTTTGTTTCGGGGTTTACCACGACGTCGAGGATTTTGCCGCTGTGAATTCTATCTCTGACCACTTTTGAGATTGCAGTTTTTATTTTTTGATTGGCTGACATGGCGTAAACTTTCATTTGGATTCCTTAGAAGGTCATCCGTCGCCAAACTTAGATCGGCAAGGAGCTTACACGATTCAAGGGAGTTGTCGCCACCTCCATAGCTTTGGAGGCCGCTGGATGACCAGAGGACTGCCTTCCATAGCCAATGCAGTTTCAAAGGGCCGGAATATCGCCCCTCGCCCAGCCCTCGGACATTTCCGCGCCGCGCGTCTCGAAGGAGCCGGCCTCGATAGCGGCACGAATCTCCTGCATAAGCCTTTGATAATACGATAGATTGTTCCAGGTCAGAAGCATGGCGCCGAGCGCCTCCTGCGAGCGCACGAGATGGTGCAGATAGGCGCGTGAATAGTCCCGCGCGGCCGGGCAGTCGCTTTCCTCGTCGAGCGGGCGCGGATCATCGGCATGGCGGGCGTTGCGCAGATTGACCTTGCCGCGCCTGGTATAGGCGAGGCCATGCCGGCCGGCCCGCGTCGGCATCACGCAATCGAACATGTCGATGCCGCGCGCCACCGATTTCAGGATATCGTCGGGCGTGCCGACGCCCATGAGGTAGCGCGGCTTGTCATCAGGCAGTTCCGGACAGGTGATGTCGAGCATCTCGAGCATCACCGCTTGCGGCTCGCCGACGGCCAGGCCGCCGACGGCGTAGCCTTTCAGCTCCAGCGCGCTCAACGCCTGCGCCGACCGCACCCGCAGTGCCGCGTTGTCGCCACCTTGCACGATGCCGAACATCGCCTTGCCTGGCTGATCGCCGAACGCAGTCTTGCAGCGCTCGGCCCAGCGCAGCGACAGTTCCATGGCCCGCTCGATCTCCTTCATCCCGGCCGGCAACGCCGTGCATTCGTCGAGCTGCATCTGGATGTCGGAATCGAGCAAGCCCTGGATCTCGATCGAGCGCTCCGGTGACATCTCATAGGCGGCGCCGTCGATATGCGAGCGGAAGGTGACGCCTTTTTCGGTCAGCTTTCTCAGCTTCGACAGCGACATCACCTGAAAACCGCCGCTGTCGGTCAAGATCGGATAAGGCCAGCGGGCGAACTCGTGCAAGCCGCCGAGCCGCGCCACGCGCTCGGCGCCGGGCCGCAGCATCAGATGGTAGGTGTTGCCCAGGATGATGTCGGCGCCGACGCCGCGCACCTGGTCCATGTACATGGTCTTGACGGTGCCGCCGGTGCCGACCGGCATGAAGGCCGGCGTGCGGATTGCACCGCGCGGCATGTCGATCACGCCGTGCCGCGCCTTGCCGTCAGTCGCCAGAACCTTGAAGCTGAACGGCTTAGCCATTGAATTCCTTGTCATGGACCGGGGCGTCCGGAGCCTGCTTGTCGAGCGACTGGCGGTAGTGGATGCAGCCGCGCATGAATTTTGGCCAAGGCGGCACGGCGATCGCCGGTTCGGTCTTCTCCGGCAAGAGATCCCACAGATCGGGGTGATGCCAGCACAGATCGTGGCCGGTGGCATCGCGATGCTGGCGAATACCGGCGCGCAGTTTTTTCACCTCCGCGATCAGGGCATCGCGGTCCAGGTTCTTGAGATCATCATCCATCGCTCGTCTCCGCTCGATAAAGCAGGTTTGAGTCGCCATAGGAATAGAATCTGTAGCGGTTCTCGATCGCATGCGCATAGGCCGCACGCATCGTCTCGAGGCCGCTGAAGGCTGACACCAGCATGAACAGCGTCGAGCGCGGCAGATGGAAATTGGTCATCAGCATGTCGGCGGTGCGAAAGCGATAGCCGGGCGTGATGAAGATGTCGGTCGGGCCGGACCAGGCAACCAGGGTGCCGTCCTCGTGCACAGCACTCTCCAGCAGGCGCAGCGACGTCGTACCGACGGTGACGATGCGACCGCCCCTCGCCTTCGCCGCATTGAGCGCGTCCGCGGTCTCTGCGCTGACCGAACCGGTCTCGGCGTGCATCTTGTGGTCGGCGGTGTCGTCCGCCTTCACCGGCAGGAACGTACCGGCGCCCACATGCAAGGTGACGAAGCGGCGTTCGATGCCCTTGGCGTCAAGCGCTGCAAAAAGCTCCGGCGTGAAATGCAGGCCCGCTGTCGGTGCCGCGACGGCGCCTTCCTCGCGGGCATAGATGGTCTGGTAGTCGGCCCGGTCGCGTTCGTCGTCGTCGCGCTTCGAGGCGATATAGGGCGGCAGCGGAATGTGGCCGACCGCCTGCAGTGCCTCGTCGAGGAAAGGCCCCGACAGGTCGAAGCCAAGCAGCGCCTCGCCGCCCTCGCCTTTCTCGATCACGGTTGCGTCAAGCTGGCCAAGGAAACAGGAATTGCCGTCATGGCCGAAATGAATGCGATCCCCGGCGGCAATGCGCTTGCCCGGCCGGATGAAGGCCAGCCAACGGTCCGGTGCCATGCGCATATGCAGCGTGGCCTCGACCTGAGCCTGTGCCTCGCCGCGCCGCCTGAAGCCTTTGAGCTGCGCCGGAATGACCTTGGTGTCGTTGAACACCAGCACGTCACCGGCCCTGAGCAAGGATGGCAGGTCGCCAACCCTGCGGTCGTCGAGCCCTTCGCCCGGTTTGATCACCAGCATCTTGGCGCTGTCGCGCGGCTCCGCCGGACGAAGCGCGATGCACTCCTCCGGCAAATCGAAATCAAAGAGGTCGACGCGCATCAGTAGAGCCGGACGAGCAGCGCTCCGGCCAGCAGCAGCACCGCGCCGGCAACGCGGCCGAGCGAGATTTCACGCACCGCGACGCCGAGGAAGCCGACGCGGTCGATGAGCATGCCGGCCAGCAACTGGCCGGCCACCAGAAACGCCATCAGCGCGGCGGCGCCGATGCGTGGTGTCAGGATCGTCGACAGCGTCACATAGAAGCCGCCGAGCATTCCGCCCGCGACGAACAGCCAGGGCGCCGGCGCTTTCCAGTCGAGCGAGACGCCCTGCAGTTTCACCACCGCGACGGAGATGACGCCCAGCACGATCGCGCCCGACAGGAACGAAAACGCCGCCGCCGCGACCGGAAGCCCGAGATCGCGCGCCAATTGCGAATTGATCGGTGCCTGAATGGCAATGAAAGCGCCGGACAGGATGCCGAGAAGCGACCACACGACGCCCATCATTGTCGTTTACCCTTACTTGACGTCGGCCGCGACCTTCAGCGACACGATCTTGTCGGGATCCTGCACCGGCTCGCCGCGCTTGATCTTGTCGACATTGTCCATGCCTTCGATGACCTGGCCCCAGACCGTGTACTGGCGGTTGAGGAAGGCGGCATCGTCGAAGCAGATGAAGAACTGTGAATTGGCCGAGTTCGGATTCTGCGAACGGGCCATCGAGCAGGTGCCGCGGGCATGGTTGGCGTTGGAGAATTCGGCCTTCAGGTCCGGCTTTTCCGAGCCACCCATGCCAGCCCGGGACGGCGCAAATGTGGGCTTGCTGGAATTGCCGAACTTGACGTCGCCGGTCTGCGCCATGAAGCCCTCGATGACGCGGTGGAAAATCACGCCGTCATAGGCGCCTTCGCGGGCCAGTTCCTTGATGCGGGCGACATGGCCGGGCGCCAGGTCGGGGAAAAGTTCTATGACCACCTTGCCCTTGGTCGTTTCCATGATGAGCGCGTTCTCGCGGTCCTTGATTTCGGCCATGTCAGATATCCTTTTGAGAAAACAGAGTTATTTGACAACTTTACTTGTCTGCGGCGATGCGCACTTTGATCATCCGATCAGGATCGGTGACCGTGCCGTTGTCCGCCTGGTCGCCCTTCTTGATGTGATCCACCAACTCCATGCCGCTGACGACATTGCCGACGATGGTGTACTGGCCATCGAGCGGCGGCGCCGGCGCGAACATGATGAAGAACTGCGAATTGGCGGAGTTGGGGTCCTGCGAGCGGGCCATGCCGACCACGCCGCGCTTATAGCGTTCGGTCTGCGAGAATTCAGCCGGCAGGTCGGGCAGATCGGAACCGCCGGTGCCGACGGCCTCGGCGCTGAAACCCTTCTTCATGTTGCCGAACTTGACGTCGCCGGTCTGTGCCATGAAGCCGTCGATGACGCGGTGGAAGGCGACATTGTCATAGGCGCCCTGGCGCACCAGCGTCTTGATCTGGGCGACATGCTTGGGTGCGAGGTCGGGCCTCAGCGCAATGGTGACGTCGCCGTCCTTCAGCGTGATGATCATGGTGTTTTCCGGGTCGGCGGCAAAAGCCGAGACCGATGCGGTCACAAGACCGGCAAGCACGACGAGGAACGAGGCGAGCTTTTTCAGCTGCATGGTTTTCTCCGAGAACTTATTTTGCGAATTTGGCGGTGAGCGCACCGGCAACCGCCGCCGGCACGAAGGGGCGGATGTCGCCTCCCATCGAGGCAATCTGGCGGACAAGTGTGGCGGTAATGGTGCGCACGGAGGGGCTGGCGGGCAGAAAAACCGTCTGCAGTTCAGGCGCCATGGTCTCGTTCATGCCGGCCATCTGCATCTCGTAGTCGAGGTCGGTGCCGTCGCGCAGGCCGCGGATCATGATCGAGGCGCCTTGCTTCCTGGCCGCGTCGATGACCAGACCGTCGAAGGCGACGACCTTGATGCGGGCACCTTCACGCCCGAATTCCGCTTTCGTAGCGATCTCGATCAATTGCACCCGCTCCTCGAAGGAAAACAGCGGCTGTTTGCCTGGGTGGATGCCGATCGCCGCATAAACGATGTCGGCCACGGCCAGCGACGCCTTCAGCACGTCGAGATGGCCGTTGGTCAGCGGGTCGAAGGAGCCGGCATAGAGGGCGATGCGTTCAGTCATGGCAGGTGCTTCTAATGCATGATCCCAAAAAGTGGAAACCGGTTTTTGGAAAAGATCATGCTCAAATGAAAGCTAGAGCCTGTTCCATCTTCCGTCCATCAAGATGGAACAGGCTCTAGCGAGCCTCTCTCGCAAAGGCAAATCCGATCGGGGTGCCGGCCGTGAACCTTTTCCGGCGCATGAACGACAGATGAACACGCTAATCACGAAGCCTTCACGCAGCGTTCACTAGGTTGCAGCTTAATAAGATGAAACCAAAATCCCATCTATCCGTTGTTAGGCGCAGGAGAACACGCACATGCTGATCTACATGCTCGCCACCGCAATGACCGTCGCCATGCTGATCGCCACCGTATTTGGGCTGCATCAGGAGGCACAACGCATTCGCGCCAAGGCCAACACCAAGCGCTTCGAAGGCTTCGGCCCCCGCAAGCCCTATAGTCACTACTAAGTCAGTCTGAACCTGCCGCCGCGCCGGCTGATGGCCGGCGTTGCTATGTCAAAACCTGGATGCCGTGCTTACTCCGCACCCTCCGGACCGGCGTCAGCCGCCGGAGCGGCTTCAGCACCGCCCTCGACTGTCTCTTCGCTTTCTTCGTCCGATTGCGGTTCCGAGATCCGCTCGACCGAAACCACCTTTTCACCTTCAGCCGTGTTGAAGATGGTCACGCCCTTGGTGGCGCGGCTGGCGAAACGGATGCCGTTGACCGGCACCCGGATGACAGTGCCGCCATCCGACACCAGCATGATCTGGTCGTCATTGCCGACCGGGAACGTCGCCACCAGCCGGCCGATCTCGGCCACCTTCGACACGTCGGTGGCGCGAATGCCCTTGCCGCCGCGCCCGGTCAGGCGAAAATCGTAGGACGACGAGCGCTTGCCGTAGCCATATTCGGTCACCGTCAGCACGTACTGCTCATGTGCCTTGAGGAACTCGTAGCGTTCGTCGGAAAGCTCCGTCTCCTCGCCGACCTCTTCATTGGTCAGCGCGATCTCTTCCTCTTCGCCGGCAGCGATCCCGGCGGCAAGCCGCCGTTCGGCCGCCGCCCGCTTGAGATAGGCCGCGCGCTCGGCTGGCGGCGCATCGACATTCTCGATCACCGACATCGAGATGATGCGGTCGGTCTCGGCCATGGTTATGCCGCGCACGCCGACAGAATTGCGGCTCTGGAAGACGCGTACGTCGCCGACCGAGAAGCGGATGCACTGACCTGAACTGGCGGTCAGGAGCACGTCGTCATTGTCGGTGCAGGTCTCGACGCCGAGGATTTCGTCGCCTTCTTCCTCCAGCTTCATGGCGATCTTGCCGTTGCGGTTGACCTGTACGAAGTCGGACAGCTTGTTGCGGCGCACGGTGCCGCGCGTGGTGGCGAACATCACGTCGAGCTCGCCCCAGCTGGTCTCGTCCTCGGGCAGCGGCATGATGGTGGTGATGCGCTCGCCCTGCTCCAGCGGCAGCATGTTGATCAGCGCCTTGCCGCGTGACTGCGGATTGCCGATCGGCAGCCGCCAGACCTTTTCCTTGTAGACGATGCCGCGCGAGGAGAAGAACAGCACTGGCGTATGCGTGTTGGCCACGAACAGCCGGGTAACGAAATCCTCTTCCTTGGTCGACATGCCGGAGCGGCCCTTGCCGCCGCGGCGCTGCGCCCGGTAGAGCGACAGCGGCACGCGCTTGATGTAGCCGGAATGGCTCACCGTCACGACCATGTCCTCGCGCTGGATCAGGTCCTCGTCTTCCATGTCCGAACCGCCTTCGGAGAGCTCGGTGCGGCGCGGCGTGCCGAACTCGTCGCGCACGGCGGCAAGCTCGTCCTTGACGATCTGCTGGACACGCGCACGGGAAGACAAAATGTCCAGATAATCAATGATTTCGGCGCCGATCGTGTTCAACTCGTCGGCGATTTCGTCGCGGCCGAGCGCGGTCAGGCGCTGCAGGCGCAGTTCGAGGATGGCGCGCGCCTGCTCCTCGGACAGGTTGTAGGTGCCGTCCTCGTTGATGCGATGGCGCGGATCGTCGATCAACAGGATCAGCGATTCGACATCGCCGGATGGCCAGCGCCGCTCCATCAACTGCTCGCGCGCCGTCTGCGGATCCGGCGCGGTGCGGATCAGCTTGATGACCTCGTCGATGTTGGCGACGGCTATGGCGAGACCGACCAGCACATGGGCACGGTCGCGCGCCTTGCGCAGCAGGAATTTCGTCCGCCGGGTGATCACCTCCTCGCGGAAGGCGACGAACGCCTTCAGCATGTCGGTCAGGTTCATCACCTCCGGCTTGCCGCCGTTCAGCGCCACCATATTGGCGCCGAAAGAGGTCTGTAGCGGTGTAAAGCGATAAAGCTGATTGAGGATGACGTCGGCGACTGCGTCGCGCTTCAGCTCGATGACGACGCGGTAGCCCTGGCGGTCGCTCTCGTCGCGGATGTCGGAAATGCCCTCGATGCGCTTGTCGCGCACCAGCTCGGCCATCTTCTCGATCATCGATGATTTGTTCACCTGATAGGGAACTTCGGTGATGATGATCGACTCGCGGTCATTGCCGCGCTGTTCGATGTTGACCTTGCCGCGCATGACGATTGAGCCGCGGCCGGTCGAATAGGCACTGTAGATGCCGGAACGGCCAAGCACTATTCCGCCGGTCGGGAAATCCGGTCCCGGAATGATCTCCATCAGCGCAGGCAGGTCGATCGCCGGATTGTCGATGAGGGCGATCGCGCCGTTGCAGATTTCGCTGAGATTGTGCGGCGGGATGTTGGTCGCCATGCCAACGGCGATGCCGCCCGAGCCATTGACCAGAAGGTTGGGGAACCGTGCCGGCAAAACCTTGGGTTCACTGCCCGACGCATCATAAGTGTCTTGGAAATCGACGGTATCCTTGTCGATATCCTCCAAGAGCTCGTGCGCGACCTTGGTCAGCCGCGCTTCCGTGTAGCGCATCGCCGCCGGCGGATCGCCGTCGATGGAGCCGAAATTGCCCTGTCCGTCGATCAGCGGCACGCGCAGCGACCAGTCCTGCGCCATGCGCACCAAGGCGTCATAGATGGAAGCGTCGCCATGCGGATGGTATTTACCCATCACGTCGGCGACCGGACGCGCCGATTTCACATATTTGCGGTTCCAGTGGTAGCCGCTCTCATGGGCGGCGAAGAGAATGCGGCGATGCACCGGCTTCAGGCCGTCGCGCACGTCGGGCAGCGCACGGCTGACGATCACGCTCATGGCGTAATCAAGATAGGAGCGCTGCATCTCTTCGACGATGGATATCGGCTCGATGCCGGTGGGGCCGCCGTCGGCGCCGCGCGGTGTTTTCTGGTCGGTCAAATCGGATCACAATCTAATCAGGAATCACTCGGTGCTTATATAGGAAGCAAGGCTGAAACTCCAACATGCCAGGCACTTTTCCAGTGTCATTTTTGATGGTAATTTCAAAAGGATACCACTGATTGCGACGATATGGCCAAGGCGGTTTCGCCGCCTTCGACGCAAAAGCCCGTAATGGACGTTTTTCCCTGAACGAAAGCCGCGAGTGCGATGGATCGGACCCTGTTGCCGCCCTTGCGAGCACCTGAACCGATTCACGCGACGCGAACGCCCATCGCGCCACGGCGGGCGCGATATTGGCCCGGCGTTTCGCCCATGATACGCCGAAACCGGCGGTTGAATGTCGACAGATCGTTGAAGCCGGCCTCGAAGGCGATCGCCGAGACCGCCTCATCCGACATGTGCAGTCGCACCGCTGCCCTGTGCAGCCGCGTCTTGAGCAGGAATTGATAGGGGGTCATGCCCGCGACCTGCCGGAAGATGCGCAGGAAATGATACGGACTGGTCGCAGTTTCATCCGCAAGAGCTGAAAGCGGGACTGGCCCGTCGGCATCCAGCTCTATCCGCCGCACGGCCTCGGCAACCCGCTTCTGGTCGCGACGGCTCGGCGCGCGCCTGACATGCGTCGGGCTCGAGACCGTTGCCACGGCGGCACCCGCAATGCGCAGCCCGAGTTCTTCGAAGGCGTCGATGTCGGCCGTCTCGCGAGCGGTTTCCGCCTCGGCGAGCAAGGACGCCAAGGCCGGCAAAGGTGGCAGGCGTGGCGCCTCAAAGGCCAGCGTCCTGGCGCCCGGCACGTCAGCCACGATCCGTTCCATGTAGGACGGCCCGAAATGAAACGACAGGCAACGGTCGCCGCTGCCATGTTCATGCCCGCATTCGTAACATGTGCCGGGATTGCCGAGCAGGAGGGCGCCGGGCGCCAGCATCGCCGTGCCCTGTTGCGCGCGGTAGCGGAATGTGCCGTTGGTGACGGCGGCGACGCAGAAATCCTGATGTGCTTCCTCGAACGGCCGGTCGCCGGCGCCGGCCGTGCAGATCACATCCGTCACGTGCCAGCCGGGGCCGGATGCAAGCGTATGCATTGTCGCTGTCATGGCCGAAATATAGCAATTTTTCCCAAGCCCAGAACCCTGTCACCGCCTACCCTTCCCGGTCTCCTGACAAGAAGAGAGCTGAACCATGTTCGACCAATCCTCCTTTGCCGAAGCCTTGCACAGTTCCGGACCAGCAGAAGGGCTTGCCGAAAAACTGAGCCTTTACGGCCGATTCGTCGGCGCCTGGATGTTCGATGCCTCGCGCCATCTCGAGGACGGCACGGTGCTGACCGGGCGTGGCGAGGTGCATTTCGGCTGGGTGCTGGAAGGCCGGGCGATCCAGGACGTCTGGATCCTGCCCGCGCGTGATGCCGGCCCCTCGCCCTCGCTCGGCACCTGGACCTTCTACGGCACGACACTGCGTGTCTATGATCCCGGCGCGGATGCCTGGCACATCTTCTGGAGTGATCCGCGCAACCAGTATTTCAGCCGCCAGCTCGGCCGCGCCGAGGGCGACACGATCGTGCAAGTCGGCGCCGATGGCACCGGGTCCTCGGTGCGCTGGAGTTTTTCGCGCATCACCGAAAATTCCTTCCGCTGGCTCGGCGAGCGTTCGCACGATAATGGCGCGACATGGCGGCTGGAAGTCGAGTTCCTGGCACAGCGGGCGGTTCGATGATCGAGGAATGCAGCCGCTCGAAATGAAAGCCTCGCGAACCTTCGCGCTCATGCTTTCAAAAGTTGAATGCCCGAAACTGTTCCCACCAACCGGGCTTTGCTCTACCAATGCCATGGTACGGGCCCTGCCCGGCGGGAGGGGTCAGAGATGCCGAGCTTCGACAGCCTGTTCAACGCCTTCGTCACCATTCTCGTGACCATCGATCCGCCCGGGCTGGCGCCGCTGTTCCTCGCCGTGACACGAGGCATGAACCGCGACGAGCGCCAGCAGGTGTCCGTCCGCGCCTCGATCATCGGCTTCCTGGTGATGGCGCTGTTCGCGGTTGCCGGCGCCTCGATCCTGTCGGTGTTCGGCATCACATTGCCGGCCTTCCGCGTCGCCGGTGGCTTCCTGCTGTTCTTCATCGCCTTCGAAATGGTGTTCGAGCGCCGGCAGGACCGCAAGGAGAAGATCGGCGACGTCGCCATCACCAAGGACATGATCCACAACATCGCCGCCTTCCCGCTGGCGATCCCGCTGATCGCCGGTCCCGGCGCGATCTCGGCGACGGTGCTGCTCTCCGGTTCCTTTCAGGGATTTGCCGCGCAGGCGGCCCTGGTCGGCATCATCTTCGTCTGCCTCGCCATCACCTATCTGGTGTTCGTGCTGTCGGAACGCATCGACCGCATCCTCGGCCAGACCGGGCGCTCGATCCTGACCCGGCTGCTCGGCGTCATCCTGGCGGCACTGGCCGTGCAGTTCGTCGCCGACGGCATCAAGGCGCTGATGGCGGGGTGAACGGCAGTTCTACTGCCTCTGCCTACTGCCTACTTCACCGCCGTATCGATCACTTCGAAGTCGTGAGTGATCGCAGCGGTCTTGGCCAGCATCGCCGAAGCCGAGCAATATTTTTCGATCGAAAGGTCGATTGCCCGCTTGACCTTGTCGCTGGACAGTGCCCGGCCCTTGACCACGAAATGCATGTGGATGCGCGTGAACACTTTTGGCTCGGTTTCGGCCCGGTCGGCGTCGAGCTCGACCACGCAATCCTCGACCGCTTCGCGGCCCTTTTCGAGAATATGGACGACATCATAGGCCGAACAGCCGCCGGTCCCGATCAGCACCAGTTCCATCGGGCTCGGGCCTGGCGTCTTGCCTTCCGGTCCGGGCGCGGTTCCGAACACGACCTTGTGGCCACTGCCGGACTCACCGACGAAGGTGCGCTCCTCGACCCACTTTACGCGTGCTTTCACCTGACATTTCCTTCCAATTTTGCGGTCATCCGCCTCTAAAACCGAAGAGGATCACGGCCCGGCTCGCGCGACGCCAAAGACGACGTCGTGCACGACCCTGCCCGGCAACAGCGTGAAGATGCCGGCGCCGGCCAATGCAAAGACATACAGCGCGATCATCGCCTTGCGATCCTGGCGATGCAGTGATTGTGAGCATGCCACAGCGGCACGGTGACCAGCACCAGGATCGACAGGAAATGGATCGGACTGAGGGGCCGATGAGCCGGATCTGATGAATCCAGAAACTCGAGTCGGCGATGACCAGCATCAGCGCGGCCCACACATAGCCCGCGATGCGATGGCTCGGCGTTCCCTTCGGCAATGCCAACTGCGTTGGCCCTATCGCCAGTGCGGCGAAGGCCGCAAAGGCATGCCAGGGTATAGGAGAGGGTGCGGCAAGCAGCGGGTCCTGCGACATTGTCCCCTCTCCGGTGACTGCCCCTCAATACGATCGATTGTCCTCAGAACGGGATTTCGTCGTCCAGTTCGCGCGACGAACCGCCACCGCCGCCACTCTTGGCACCACCGCCGCCGCCGCGATTGAAGCCTTCGCTCGGGCTGGACTGGCCGAAATCGGAACCACGGCTGCTGCCACCGGCATTGCCTCCGATCTGGCCGCCCTCACCCTGTCCGCGTGCGTCGAGCATCTGCAGCTCGCCCCGGAATTTCTGCAGCACGACTTCCGTCGTGTACTTGTCGGCGCCGGTCTGGTCCTGCCATTTGCGCGTCTGCAGCTGGCCCTCGACATAGACCTTCATGCCCTTCTTCAGATACTGCTCCGCCACCTTGGCGATGCCCTCATTGAAGATGACGACGTTGTGCCACTCGGTTTTTTCCTTGCGCTCGCCGGAATTCTTGTCGCGCCAGCTTTCCGACGTCGCGATGCGGATGTTGACGACCGGCTCGCCCGAGTTCAGGCGGCGGATTTCAGGGTCCGCACCGAGATTACCGACCAGAATGACCTTGTTGACGCTACCCGCCATGATATTTCTCCGCTCATCCAAAACCAATTTTTGTCGCAGCACCTTACAGGCTGCGGGCGTCGGCCGCCTGCTAAGGCTGGCTTTTCCCACAAGGTTTTTGTTCCCTTTTCGTTCTTATCCGCACTGCCGCTTATTGTCAAGGAATGGCAGCATCGCCGGCAGGGCAATCGGGTGAGTTAACGCGTGACAAGGGGTTTAGGAGCTGAATCTGTCGAGAGCATCTGATTCTTTGAAGGATGCTTTG
>NZ_JAMYKW010000016.1:0-121374 GCF_040317555.1 Mesorhizobium sp. M1406
CCTCAGACGCTTCAACGCCATCACAGACGGCTTCGTTCTCGCCTCGCAAAATCAACCCGAAGCAAATGTGTGCGCACGCTAGCCCCTCAAGGGGGAGGTAAGCAACAGCTAGGAGAAGAAACATGGTCGGCGCATCGAAGTCGGAAACGGGAGGCGGCCCGATCCGCTATGGCATGGTCGGCGGCGGGCAGGGCGCCTTCATCGGCGCGGTGCACCGGATTGCGGCGCGCCTGGACAATGACTTCGTGCTGGTCGCCGGCGCTTTGTCATCCGACCCGGCGCGTGCCAGGGCCTCGGCCGCCGAACTCGGGCTCGATCCTGATCGCAGCTACGCGTCCTATGCCGACATGGCCAAGGCCGAGGCGAAGCGGCCCGACGGCATCGAGGCGGTGGCCATCGTGACCCCCAACAATGTGCACGTGCCGGCGGCCAAGGCCTTCCTCGAGGCCGGCATTCACGTCATCTGCGACAAGCCGCTGGCGACGACGCTCGCCGAGGCCAAGAAGCTGGCCGCGGTGGTCGAGAAGACCGGCAAGGTGTTTGTCCTTACTCACAACTACACCGCCTATCCGATGGTGCGGCAGGCGCGCGAGATGGTCGCCAAGGGCCTGCTCGGCGACATCCGCATCGTGCAGTCCGAATATCCGCAGGACTGGCTGACCGAGGACCTGGCGGCGACAGGCCAGAAGCAGGCGGCGTGGCGCGGCGACCCGAAGCAGGCAGGCGCCGGTGGTGCGCTGGGCGATATCGGCACGCATGCCTACAATCTTGCCCGCTTCGTCTCCGGGCTGGAGCTGGATTCGCTTTCGGCCGATCTCGACGCCTTCGTGCCGGGCCGGCTGCTCGATGACAATGTCAACGTCATGCTGCGCTTCAAGCCCGCCGGCAAGACGCACCCGGCCAAGGGCATGATCTGGGCCAGCCAGGTGGCGCCCGGCCATGAGAATGGATTGAAGCTGCGCATCTATGGCTCGAAGGGCGGGCTGGAATGGGTGCAGGCCGATCCGAATTATCTCTGGTATACGCCGTTCGGCCAGCCCAAGCAGCTGCTCACCCGCAATGGCGCCGGCGCGCTGCCTGTAGCAGGCCGTGTCAGTCGCGTGCCGTCAGGCCATCCCGAGGGCTATCTCGAAGGTTTCGCCAACATCTACCAGGAGGCCGCACGCGCCATCCGCGCGGCGCGCCGCAAGGGCGGCAAGCCGGCAAAGGATGTCGTCTTCCCGACCATTCAGGACGGCGTCGAAGGCATGGCCTTCATCGAGGCCTGTGTGAAGTCGTCGAAGAAGAATGGGGCGTGGACGAGGCTATAGCTTCGACCTCGCGGGAGATGGGGGAGAGGCGTCGATGAAGATCGGCATGTGCATGTTCTTGTGGACGACGGCTGTGTCGAAGAAACACGAGCCGTTGCTCAGGGATATCAAGGCAACCGGCTTCGATGGCGTCGAGATACCGATCTTCGCCGGCACGCCCGACGACTATAAAAAGCTGGGCGAACTGCTCGACCGCATCGGGCTGGAGCGGACCGCGGTTTCAGCCATGGGGGATCCGGCGATGAACCTGATCGCGGCTGACGCGGCAACGCGCAAGGCCGGCATCCACTACATGAAATGGGCTATCGATTGTGCCCAGGCGCTTGGCGCCAGCACGCTGAGCGGCCCGCTGCATTCGACGCTCGGTGCCTTTTCCGGCTCCGGGCCGACGGCCGCCGAGAAGAAGCGCTCGATCGCCTCGCAGCGCGCGATCGGCGACCATGCCGGCAATAAGGGCGTCACCATCGGGCTCGAGGCACTCAATCGCTTCGAATGCTATCTCCTCAACACGATGGCTGACCTGTCGGAGCATATCGACGCCATCGACCGGCCGCATATCAAGGCGATGTACGACACCTTCCACGCCAATATCGAGGAGGCCGACCCGATCGGCGCCTACACGAAACACCGCCGGAATGTCGTGCATATCCATATTTCGGAGAATGACCGCGGCGTGCCGGGGCGCGGCCACCTTCCGTGGAAGGAAACTTTTTCCGCCATCCGCAAGAGCGGCTATGACGACTGGCTGACGATCGAGGCGTTCGGGCGCTCGCTCAAGGATTTGGCGGCGGCGACCAAGGTGTGGCGCGATTTTTCCGAGAGCCCGGAGGCGGTTTACCGAGACGGGTATAGGCATATCAGGAACGGTTGGAAACGAGCGGCCTAAGCGCTCACTTCGTCATCCTCGGGTCTGCGCCGCGTCGCTTCGCTCCTTGCTTCGCCTCAGCACTCATGGCGCCGAACCGACTATCCCTGCTCGGCCTGGATTCTGTTGTAGTCGTGGATGGTCTGGCTCAGCCGGCGGCGCAGGAAATTGGAAATGTTGTCGAAGACGAACACTACGACCAGGGTCAGCAGCACCATGTAGAAGACGTTGGCCCAGTTGGAGTTGGTGCGCATCGCTTCCCATAGCTTCAGGCCGATGCCGCCGGCTCCGATGGCGCCGATGATGGTCGCGCCGCGGGTGTTGGATTCCCACTGGTAGAGCGTCTGGCTGATGAACACCGGCACCACTTCCGGCAGCACGCCGTAGCGCTGCACCAGAAGGCCGTTGGCGCCGGTCGAGATGATGCCCTCGCGCGGCTTGTCGTCGATGTTCTCCAGCGCCTCGGAATAGGTTTTGCCGAGCGTGCCGATCTCGGTGAAGAAGATAGCCGCACTGCCCGCCAGTGGTCCCGGCCCGAAGGCACGGGTGAAGAACAGCGCCCAGATCAGCATGTCGATGGAACGCATGAAGTCGAAGAAGCGCTTGAGCACCTGGTTGACCAGCCGGCTGGGTGTGATGTTGCGGGCGGCGAAGAAGGCAAGCGGGAAGGCGACGATGCCGCCAAGCAAGGTGCCGACAAAGGCCATGACGATGGTCTGCACAAGCTTGGTCCAGACATCGCCATGCTGCCACTGAGCGTTGTTCCAGATGTTGTCGCCGGCCAGCGCCAGGTTGGAGGTGCCGGGTTTGAGTTCGGGCCCTGAGACGATCAGCGAAGCGACTTCGTCTGGCGACTTGCCGAAAAAGGGCGATCGCGTGTCGAAGATGAAATTCGCCCAGCCGAGAAAGCGCTTGCGTACCCTGACGCGATCAACGGCGACGCGGGCCTCGCCGGCAAAGCCCATGTCGGCGACGACCTCGTCCTCATGCGCCGTGATCCAGCCGGGAACCGGTCCGGAGATCAGCGGCTTGCCGGTGCCTAGCCCGACCGCAACGGTCTCACCGTTGGCAATTATCGTCGCTTGAGTCTTGTTGAAGGTGATCGACTTGGTGGTGCCGTCGATCAGGATCGTCACCGAACCATTCGGATTGGTCTTGACCCAGTCCGGATTTGGATTCGGGCCGAGCACCGAGAAGCGTGGGTATTTGGCGGTGATCTGCGGCTCATCGAGGCGGAAGATCGGCTGCACGTCGTAGCTGATCCACTGGGTCAGGAACAACGGCAGGCGCTCCCAGTGCGATTCCCGCATCACCTGCGGCAGATTGAAGAACCACAGTGCGTAGAGAAGGTAGAAAAAGATCCCGCCGAGCAACAGCAGCGGCCCGAAGCGTTTCTGGAACGGCCGCTTGAACACCTGCGGAAAGCGCTCCTCGATCGACTGGATTTCATCGGCGGTCATCGTCGTCATTCACGGACTCACAGCAAAAGCCTGCTCGCCGATTAGCTTGCGGCGCAACCAGGCGGAGAACTGGTCGACGATAAAGATCGTCGTGAACAGGAGCAGCACCAAGGCTATCGTCTTGGCGCCAAAGCCGCGCGAGATGGACAGTTTCAGTTCCTCGCCGATGCCGCCGCCGCCGACCGCGCCCATGATGGTGGAAATGCGGACGTTTATTTCAACGCGCAGCAGCGTGTAGGACATGAAGTTGGGCAGCACCTGCGGCAGACCGGCAAAGCGCACCCGCTCGAACCAGTTGGCGCCGACCGCCCTCAGGCCTTCCTCGGCGCGCATGTCGATGTTCTCGTTGATCTCGTAGAACAGCTTGCCCAGCGCGCCGATCGAATGCAGGCCGATGGCGATGATGGCGGCGATCGGGCCGATCGAGACGATGGCCGCGAACAGGCCGGCGATGACGATCTCGGGAAAGGCGCGCAGCAACTCCATGAAGCGCTTGACGATCAGCCGCAGCACCGGATGCGGCGTCAGGTTGCGCGCCGCGATGAAGGAAAACGGCACGGCAAAGACGAAGCCGATGAAGGTCGAGACCAGCGCCACGTTGAGCGTGGTCAGCATCAGCTCGAAATATTCGGGGATGTAGAAGTCGCCCCAGACATAGGCTCGGCCAAGCGGAAAGTTGAATTCCTGGGTACCGGTGTCATGCGGGGAAGCGATGTCGAACATCGCCCGCCAGACATCGTTCCAGTCCTTGGGGACGAGCCAGCTCAGGAAATCCAGCAAATGCGGCAGCCGGTCGAAGAAATGCCCGGCATTGGCCTCGTCGGCGAACCACATGGTGCCGCCGAGCGCGACAATGAGCAAGCCGACACCGATGGCGGTGTAGAGCCGGCGCAAGGACGTCTGGCGACGCCAGGCGTCGGCCATCTGGTGAGTGGTGCCGGAAGGGGCTGTCACGGAAAGGGTCATGATCGGACATGCAAGAAGGGCGGCGTTTTCTCGACGCCGCCCTTCCTGATTTTTGCCGTTAGCCGCCGATGGCTGCCTTACGAGCTTCGACGATGACGTTGTAGAAGTCTGCCTTCACTGGGACGTAGCCGGTAAAATCGCCGCCTTCGACGCCTTCGAAGCAAGCCTTGTCCTTCTTGGGCAACTGCGTGAAGAAGTCGGCGAGCTTGGCGGTCATGTCGTCGCCGAGCGCGGTGCGCACGACCAGCGGGCCGTTCGGGATCAGGCCCGAGCGCCAGACTTCGACGAAGTCGTTGGGGTCGACGGCGCCCTTGGCGACTTCCTTGTGGAAGGTGCCGGAGGTGTAGCCGTCCTTGAAGTCGCCGATGCCGGAGGAATCATCCACCGCCACGTCGACCTTGCCGTCGCGCACGGCTAGCACGTTGTTCTCGTGACCGCCGTTGAACTGGGTCGAGGCGAAGAAGGTTTCGTTCGAAGCGCCGGTGTCCTTCGGGATCTGGGTCAGCGGGATCAGATAGCCGGAGGTCGAATCCGGATCGGCGTAGCCGAGCTTCTTGCCCTTGGCCGACTTGATGTCGGTGATGCCGGAGGATTTCAGCGCCAGGCCGATCGAATAGTAGCCGGTGGCGCCGTCGGTCTGCTGGGTGGTGAGGATCGGGGTGACCGCCTTCGGATCCTTGAGAACGACGCTGGCGTAGCCGGAAGCGCCGAGTTCGGCGAAGTCGAGCGTGCCGCCGAGCAGGCCCTGGATGACGCCATCATAGTCGGCGGCGGGGAACAGCGAGACCTTTTCGAAGCCGAATTCGGTCTTCAAATGGTCGGCGAGGCACTGGTAGTTGCGCAGCCGGTCGGTTTCGTTTTCGCCGCCGAGAATGCCGACGCGAAATTCCTTCATATCGGCCGCGTGGGCCATGCTGCTCGCCATGGCGAGCACCGAAACGGCGCTGAAAACCATCTTCCTGAACATCTGATATCTCTCCTGTAGGTTCCGGCCCCGCGCCGGCAGCGTTCTTGAGTTTGACTCTGCCCTTGACGTGGGCTGGCGATCCCGACCGCTCTCTTGTTTGTCCATGATCTCCGGACAAAACGGGTTCCCGTTTGTCCGAGAAAACCGGATTCCACTTTTCGGGATCATGGACTCAATATCCCGGAAATGCGGGTTCGAGCGGTCCGGCGGATGCGGCGATCTTTCGGCTGAAGGCAACGCTGGTCGAGGTGATGGCCTCTGAGATTTCCTGGCCATTGCTGTCGGCGCCATAGACGAGGCGCACGGCCTCGCGGTTGAGCTCTTCCGGTGGGCCGTCGAAGACGACCTTGCCGGCGGCCATGCCGATGATGCGGTTGCAGTAGGTGCGGGCGGTATCCAGCGTATGCAGATTGGTGACGACGGTGATGCCCTCGCGCAAATTTATGTCCTGCAGCGAATCCATCACCACCTTGGCGTTGAGCGGGTCGAGCGACGCGATCGGCTCGTCGGCAAGGATCACCCTGGGCTGCTGCATCATGGCCCGGGCAATGGCGACGCGCTGCTGCTGCCCGCCCGACAAGGTGCCGGCGGGCTGCAGCGCGGTGCAGGCGATGTCGAGCCGCTCGAGTGCCGCGACCGCCTCGGCGCATTCGGCGCGGGAGAACATGCCGAACAGGTTGGCAATGGTCGAACGGTGGTTCAGCTTGCCGAGCAGCACATTGGTCAGCACATCGAGGCGTGGTACCAGGTTGAACTGCTGGAAGATCATGGCGCAGTCGCGCTGCCAGCGCCGCAGCGGCGAGCCGCGCAACTGGGAGACCTCGGCGCCGTCAAAAAAAATCGACCCCTGGCTGGGATCGATGAGACGGTTGATCATGCGAAGAAGGGTTGATTTGCCGGCGCCCGAACGGCCGATAATGCCAACCATCTGACCCTGCGGGATCGCGATGTTGATGTCGTTGACGGCAGTGTTCTTGCCAAATCGTCGGCTGACACCGCGGATTTCGAGCGTGGCAGAGATTGCTGGCATGGGGCAGGTTCCAGTCCGGATCATATTGATCGTCAGGCTCTCGCCTAACGCAGCCACATGAACCTGCCGTGTCGCGGTGATGTCAGTTTTGTTACGCTCCACAGGTGTGGAGTTACGGTCGGCCCAGGACCAGCAGTTCCTCGAAGTGCTCCATGTCCCTGAAGCTGCAGAAGGCCGTAGCCTTGCTTTCGATCACGGGAGCCTGCTGCTCGAAGAGCTTGAGAGAGTCATCGAACAGGTCCTCCCATGCGGCTGCCATGACGATGATGTGAAGAACTATCCTTCGTATTTTTCCAAAAACGCCTCGGCGGACATTTCCCGAAAATCCTCTAGGCAGGCACGTAGCCTGGCATGGTCCCAGTCCCACCAGGCAAGCGCCTGGTAGCGTTCGGCTGTGCGGCGGTCGAAGCGCTCTCGGATCGGCTTGGCCGGCACGCCTGCGACGATGGTGTAGGGGGCGACATCCTTCGAGACGACGGCGCCGGCGCCGACTGCGGCGCCATCGCCGACGGTGACGCCGGGCAAGATGGTCGAGCCATGGCCGAGCCAGGTGTCATGGCCGATGTTGACCCGCCTGGCGCGGCGCTGGGCGAAGAACTCGCTCTCGTGCTCGGCGTCGTCCCAATAATCCGAGGCGCGATAGGTGAAATGGTGCAGCGTCGGCCGCCAGGTCGGGTGGTTGGTGGCGTTGATGCGTACGCTTGCCGCGATGTTGGAAAACTTGCCGATCGTGGCGCACCAGACGGCGCAGTCCTGCATCATGTAGGAATAGTCGCCGAGTTCGCTCTCAGAAACCCGGCTGCGGTCGGCGATCTCGGTCCAGCGGCCGAGGGTCGAGTTCTGCACGTCCGCCGTCGGGTGGACCAGCGGCGCTTCCGAGAGCTTCTTGGTCATGCGGCGATTTTTCCGGGAGCGAAAGCGGTGACGTCGATGATGCGGTCGGCAACCGCCTCGCGCACGTCGTGGTCATGGAAGATGCCGAGCAGGGCGACACCCGCCGCCTTCTTGGCGGCGATGAGTTCGATCACCACGTCGCGGTTCCTGGCATCGAGCGAAGCGGTCGGTTCGTCGAGCAGCAGGATCGGGTGCTCGGTGATGAAGCCGCGTGCGATGTTGACGCGCTGCTGCTCGCCGCCGGAGAAGGTCGCAGGCGGCAATGCCCAGAGTTTCTCCGGCAGGTTGAGCTGCGCCAGCAAAGCGCGTGCCTTGCCGCGGGCAATCTCGCGGTCCTCGCCACGCTCGACCAGCGGTTCGGCGACGACATCGAGCGCCGAGACCCGCGGCACGGTGCGCAGGAACTGACTGACATAGCCGATCGTTTGCCGGCGTATGGCAAGCACAGTGCGCGGGCTGGCGGTGGCAAGGTCGATCAGCCCGTCATCATGGCTGACGATGATCTGGCCTTCGTCAACGGCATAGTTGCCGTAGAGCATCTTCAGGATCGAGCTCTTGCCGGCGCCGGACGGGCCGCCGAGCACGGTGCATTCGCCGGCCCTGATCGAGAACGAGACACCGGCGACGACGGGCAGTTTGATGCCGTCGCGCAGATGCATGGTGAAGCTCTTGGCGACGTCTGAGACAACAAGCGGCGTTGGCATGATTTACACCTGCAAGATCGAGGAAACGAGCAACTGGGTGTAGGGCGCGCGCGGATCGTCGAGCACGCGGTCGGTGAGACCGCTTTCGACGACGCGGCCGTCCTTCATCACCATCATGCGCTGCGACAGGAGCCGTGCCACCGCGAGGTCGTGGGTGACGACGATGGCCGCCAGACCAAGATCGGTGACCAGACCGCGCAGCAGGTCGAGCAGGCGCGCCTGGACCGAGACGTCGAGGCCGCCTGTCGGCTCATCCATGAACACCAGCCGTGGCCCGGTGACGAGATTGCGGGCGATCTGCAGGCGCTGGCGCATGCCGCCGGAAAAGGCGCGCGGCTCGTCGTCGATGCGGTCCTCGTCGATCTCTACACGCGACAGCCAGTCGACGGCGGTGGCGCGGATCTTGCCATAGTGACGGTCGCCGACCGCCATCAGCCGCTCGCCGACATTGGCGCCCGCCGACACCGTCATGCGCAGGCCGTCGGCGGGGTTCTGGTGGACGAAACCCCAGTCGGTGCGCATCAGGAAGCGGCGCTCGGCCTCGCTCATGCGATAGAGCTCGCGGAACTGGCCATCACGCATGCGGTAGCTGGCGGTGCCGGAGCTCGGCAGCAGCCGTGTCGACAGGCAGTTGAGCAATGTCGTCTTGCCGGAGCCGGACTCGCCGACGACAGCCAGGACTTCGCCCGGCCACAGGTCGAAGGAGACGTTGTCGCAGCCGACGCGCGAGCCGTAGAATTTGGAGAGCGCGGAGACGCGCAGCAGCGGTTCGTCGGTCATCGCGCCGGCTCCATATTCCCTGGGGCAAGATGAGTTTCAGGGGCAAGATGGCCGCGATGGCCGTCCGCCCGCCGCTTCTCACAGTGGTCAGTGTCTGAGCAGACGAACATGTGGCCGCCGTGATCGTCGAGAATGACCTCGTCGAGATAGACATTCTCGGCCGCGCACAGCGCGCAGGGCTGGTCGAAGGTCTGCACTTCGAACGGATGATCCTCGAAGTCGAGGCTGACCACGGCGGTGAAGGGCGGCACCGCATAGATGCGCTTTTCGCGGCCGGCGCCGAACAGCTGCAGTGCCGGCGAGCGGTGCATCTTGGGATTGTCGAATTTTGGCGTCGGCGACGGGTCCATCACGTAGCGGCCCTCGACCTTGACCGGATAGGCATAGGTGGTGGCGATGCGGCCGTGCTTGGCGATATCCTCATAGAGCTTGACGTGCATCAGGCCATATTCCTCCAGAGCATGCATCTTGCGCGTTTCGGTCTCGCGCGGTTCGAGGAAGCGCAGGGGTTCGGGGATCGGCACCTGGTAGACAAGCACCTGGCCCGCGGTGAGCGGATGTTCGGGAATACGGTGGCGGGTCTGGATGATAGTGGCGCTGGCTGTATCGGTGGTCACCGCGACATTGGCGACCTTCTTGAAGAAGGCACGGATCGACACCGCGTTGGTGGTGTCGTCGGCGCCCTGGTCGATCACCTTCAAGACATCGTCGGGGCCGATGATCGAAGCGGTGACCTGGACACCGCCGGTGCCCCAGCCATAGGGCATCGGCATTTCGCGCGAGGCGAACGGCACCTGATAGCCGGGAATGGCAATGCCTTTGAGGATCGCCCGGCGGATCATCCGCTTGGTCTGCTCGTCGAGATAGGCGAAGTTGTAGGTGGCGATGTCTGTCGGTTGAGCGGTCATTCCGCGGCCTCCCTTTTCTCTTCGACCTTCGCAGGGTTCTCACGCGCGTCGTATTCGGCGCGCATGCGGCGCACGAGGTCGAGTTCGGCCTGGAAGTCGACATAGTGCGGCAGCTTCAGATGTTCTACGAAGCCGGTCGCCTGGACGTTGTCGGAATGCGAGATGACGAACTCCTCGTCCTGGGCGGCCGCGACGACATCCTCGCCGAGTTCTGTCGCACGAAGAGCGCGGTCGCACAGCGCCATCGCCATCGCCTTGCGCTCGCTCTGGCCAAAGACGAGGCCGTAGCCGCGGGTGAATTGCGGCGGCGCCTTGGCCGACCCCTTGAACTGGTTGACCATCTGGCATTCGGTGACGCGGACAATGCCGAGCGGCACCGCGAAGGGCAGTTCGGCCACGTCGAGCTCGAGCTCGACCTCGCCGATGCGGATCTCGCCGACGAAGGGATGGTTGCGGGCATAGCCGCGCTGGGTGGAATAGCCGAGCGCCAGAAGGAATCCCTCATCGCCGCGCGACAGCGCCTGCAGGCGAATGTCGCGCGCCATCGGAAATTCCAGCGGCTCGCGGGTGATGTCGCCGGGGACGTGATCCTGCGGCATGTCGCCGTCCGGCTCGATCAGGCCCTCGCGGGCGAGGATCGCCGAGACGCGCGGCATGGCTTGCGCTTCCGTCTCGCGCAGCAAGGGTTCGGCAACATCAGCGCCACCGGCAAGCTCGGGATCGAGCAGCCTGTGGGTGTAGTCGAAGGTCGGGCCGAGCAACTGGCCGCCGGGCAGGTCCTTATAGGTCGCCGACACACGCCGCTCGACCAGCATGTTGGCGGTGTCGATGGGCTTGGTGTAGCCAAAGCGCGGCAGCGTGGTGCGATAGGCGCGCACCAGGAAGATCGCTTCGATCATGTCTCCACGCGCCTGGACGATAGCGAGTGCGGCCAGTTCGCGGTCATAGAGCGAGCCTTCGCTCATCACCCGGTCGACGCCGAGCGCCAGTTGCTCGACGATCTGGTCGAGGCGGAGTGCCGGCACCGAACGGTCGCCGCGCCGGCGGTCGGCAAGCAGGCTGTGCGCATTGGCGATTGCGGCCTCGCCGCCTTTTACCGCGACATACATCTTACGCCTCCGTCGTCTTGATGCGCGTGATGCGCGGCAGGCAGGCAATGCCGTCCGATGTGGCGAGGATGATGTCGACGCCGCGCGGAAAGCGCTTGATATTCTGCTTCCACTGTTCGACGAAATGGCGCGGCATCTGTGCCGGCGCGATCGTGGCGCTGGTTTCGATACCGGGCCCTTCGAGCAACAGCGGCGTGCCGGAGACGAGATCGCTGATCTGCAGGATCAGCGTGGCCGAACGGTCGGGATAGTCCTGGGTGCCTTGCGAAAAGCCGTCGAGCGCCATCATCTCGGCTGGCGTTGCAACAAACGCGAAATGCGCATCGGCCGGTGTGTTGGCCAGCGGCGCGCCGGTGTGGAAACCGAGCCAGGATTTGATGGCAGTGGAAGCCTGCAAAGCCGGATCGAGCCAGAGCGGGGTGTCGTTGTCGCAAAGCGCTAGCGCGATGGCGCCGGCGGTTGCCGATAGCGGCGCCGGCGGGCGGGCGAGGGCCGGCAGCGGCTGCACGCTGCCCGGCCGCGCCATTGCGTCCATGACGGCGCGGAACACGGTCTGTGCGTTGAAGACCGGATCGGCGAAACCGCCGTCTATCGATTGGGCTGCGATGTCCATCAGTCTTCTCCGCGAACCATGGTGAAGAAATCCACCTTCGTTGCCGCCGTCTCGGCGCGGCGTTTTTCATGGACGGTGGTCAGGGCCGACCGGAGAGGGGCAATCAGCCTGGTTTTGACCTCGTTGCGGCGGGCCGGGTCCTGCCACAGTGCGTCGGCGATGGCCGCAAGCCTTGTCTTCTGCTTGTCGCGGCCAAGCGCATAGCAATGGCCGACCTGCCCGGACGGCAGCCGGACGGTGGCGCGGGTGACGGTCGCCTCGCCGACATTGAAGGGCGCGCCGCCACCGCCGATGCGGCCGCGCACGGTGACCACGCCGGTTTCGGGGCCGCGCAGCAGTTCTGCTTCCGAAGGCAGTCCGGCCTCGTTCCAGAGCCGCACGATGTCATCGGCGCTGGATTGCGCCAGTGTTGCCATGGCGGCCTTGCGCTCGGCCTGGTCGCGGGCTTCCTGTCCTCGCATGAGCAATAGTCCTTGTGGCCAAATTCGTCTATTGATATAGACAACTATACAAATTATACCCATTATCTAGCGCGAGTCCATGACGGGTGGATGACAGGGCTAAAAGGCTGGGGGCAATCAATGGTCGGGCGGCTGGCAGCGGACAGCATCGAGCGACGCAGCGGCGTTTCGCTGTGGCGGCAGATCGCCGACAAGATCCTACAGGCGATCGCCATCGGCGATTTCGCCGAAAACGCAGCGCTGCCGCCGGAGGTGGCACTGGCCGAGCGCTATGGCGTCAACCGCCACACGGTGCGCAGCGCCATATCAGCCCTTGTGCAGGAAGGGGTGCTGCGGGCCGAGCAGGGGCGTGGCACCTTCGTGCGGTCGCGCAAGCGGCTGTCCTATCCGATCGGCGCGCGCACACGCTTTTCGACAGGCCTGCAAGGGCAGACGTCGGAACGGCACATCGTCCTGCTTGCCTCCTCGGTCGAGCCGGCCAGCCAGCGCGTTGCCGAGGGGCTGGGGCTCGCCAAGGGGGCCGACGTGATCCGCCTGGAAACGCGCGGCGAAGCCGATGGGCGGCCGGTGTCGCGCGCTGCCGGCTGGTTCGATGCCAGGCGCTTTGCCGGCATCGATGCCGCCATGGCCGAGACCGGTTCGATCACCGCGTCGCTGGCCCGTTTCGGCATCGACGATTATCTCAGGCAATCGACCGTGCTGTCGGCGCGCCATGCCGATGCGGCGGACCTTGCCGACCTCGACCTGCAGCCGGGCGCCATCGTGCTGGTCACGGTCGCTGTCAATGTCACGCCGGACGGCCAGCCGATCCAGTTTTCCGAGTCGCGCTTCCCGGCCGAGCGCATCGAACTCAAATTGTCAGCTCTGTAGGGAGTGCCGACCTTATACGAGACTGTGATTTATCTGACTCACGCTGATATCAGGCCAGTTCGGTCGCGCTCACCTGTCAGCGTCGGCGCATTTGAGAACCGGCTTCGATCTGCGCGGGGCGTCGTCAATTCGGACCGGGTTCACCGCCTGCCGTGTTATGACCCCACCTCGATCACGGCCTTGATCAGGCCGGATTTCTCGTGCGCCCAGCGGGCGAGATCGTGCGGCGTGCCGGCCAGCGTGGTGCGGTGGGTGACGAGCTTGGCCAGCGGCACGGCGCCGTTGCGGATCGAGGCGGCGACGTGATCGAAGTCGGCGCGCAACGCGTTGCGGCTGCCGATGAGCGTCATCTCGCGTTTGTGGAATTCCGGATCGGAAAAGCTGATGTCGTCCTTGACGACGCTGACCAGCACCAATGTTCCGCCATGCGCGACATGGGCGAAGGCCGACTGCACGGACTGGGTGTTGCCGGTGGCATCGAAGACCACATCGAAACCTTCGCCTGATGTCGCCTCCTTGACCAGATCGGGCACCGCGCCGCGCGAGCCGTCGAGGGTTTGGAAGCCAAGCTCGTTCGCGGCGAAGGCGAGCCTTTCGCTGCTCATGTCGAGCAGCGTCGCATCGAGACCGGCGATGCGGGCGAAGATGGCGGTGCCGAGCCCAATCGGGCCGGCGCCGATGACCAGCGTGCGTGCGCCGGAATCGGCGCGTGCACGCCGCACGGCATGCGCGCCGATGGCCAGGAACTCGACGGCGGCGGCGTCCGCCAGCGACAGGCCATTGGTGGGATAGAGATTTTGCGCCGGCACCAGGATGCGTTCGCACATGGCGCCGTCGCGATGCACGCCGAGCACCTCGATCCTGACGCAGCAATTCGGCTTGCCGTGCCGGCAGGCGATGCACTTGCCGCAGGAAAGATAGGGGTTGATGACGACCGGTTCGCCAACGGCAAGATCGACACCTTCACCGGTCTCGACGATTGTTCCCGCCACTTCATGGCCCATGATGCGGGGATAGGCGAGGAACGGGTGCTTGCCCTCGAAGATATGGTAGTCGGTGCCGCAGATGCCGACATGGCTGACGGCCACCAGTGCCCAGCCGGCAGGTGGCGCGCCGGGCGCTGGACGGTCTTCCACAACAAGATCGCCGGGTAAGCGGCAAACAACGGCTTTCATGCGCAATTCCAGTCTGTAGTGAAATCGCCGGCCCGGCAGTCATGTCGGGCCGGCGACCGATTTGGGTTCGGCCTACTTGCCGCGACGGCGCAGCCCGTCGAAGTAGACGATGATGATGATAAGCGCGCCGGTGATGATGCGCTGCCAGAACGAGTTGACGTTGAGCAGATTGGCGCCGTTGTTGATGGTGGCCAGGATAAAGGCACCAAGCAGCGGCCCATGAACCGAGCCGACGGCACCGAACAGCGAGGTGCCGCCGATCACCGACGAAGCGATCGCCTGCAACTCCCAACCTTCGGCCTGGGTCGGGTTGCCGATGCCGATGCGGGCGGCCAGCAACACGCCGACGAACGCCGCGCAGAGGCCGGACAGCGTGTAGGCCATGTAGATGGTGCGCTGGACATTGACGCCGGACAGGCGCGACGCCTCGGCGTTGGAGCCGACCGAAAACAGGTACCGGCCCCAGCGGCTGTGATGCAGGAAGATATACGCCGGAATGCCGACCAGGATCACCATCCAGAACAGGTTGGGGATGCCGATGAAGGAACTGCGCGAGAACGCGGTGAAGGTGTCGCTGTTGATGTTGATCGAATTGCCGTTGGTCATCAAAAGGCCGATGCCGCGCAGCGAGGTCAGCGTCGCCAGCGTGATGATGAACGGCGGCAGGCCCATCTTGACTATGCCGAAGCCGTGAAACATGCCGATGGCGACACCGACCAGCAATGTCACCAGAATTGCGAGCCAGATCGGGAAGCCGGCGTTGATCATCATGGCGACGACCACGGTGGCGAAGCCGACAACGGCGCCAACGGACAGGTCGATGCCGCCGGTGATGATGACGAAGGTCTGGCCGACCGCCATGATGGCGATCATCGAGCCTTGGCGCAAAAGGTTGGCGATGTTGTTGCCGGAGGCGAAGCTCGGCGTCGCCACTGAAAGCACGATCCACAGCAGCACCAGCAGCGCCAAAAGCGTCAGCCCAAACAGGACGTTATAGTTGCGCTTCGGCTTTTCGACAGCAATCGCCTCGGTGCTCATATCTGTCCTCCCTGCTTTTCTTGTTTCTCGGCGAGCGCCTGCGTGAGAATGTCCTCGTGGCTGGCGGCGCGAAAACCGTGTGTCGCCACCAGTTTGCCGCGCCGGAACACATGCAGCGTGTCGGCGAGTTCGTAGACTTCCGGCAGATAGGACGAGATCAGGATGATGCCTGCGCCCTTCGACAGCAGCGCACCGAACAGACGGTAGATCTCGGCCTTGGTTCCGACATCGACGCCGACCGTCGGCTCGTCGAAGATGAACAGCTTGGCGCCGTGGGCCAGCCATTTGCCGATGACGATCTTCTGCTGGTTGCCGCCCGACAGGCTGGACGCCAGCGCGCCGCGCGTCGGCGTCTTGATGCGCAGATCGGCGATCTGGCGATCGGCCTGCGTCTTTTCCTGCGCGCTCGAAATCAGCAGGTTGTTCGAAATGCGCTTGTAGATCGGCAGGTTGAGATTGAGTCCGACCGGCAGGTTGAGGCAGAGGCCCTGGTCGCGGCGGCTTTCCGGCGCCAGCGCCATGCCGAGCTTGATCGCGTCATGCTCGGAATTGACCTGAACCTCCTTGCCTTCCCAGAGAATCTGGCCGGCCGATTTACGGTGGCGGCCGTAAAGCGTGGTGACGAACTCGCTGCGCCCGGCGCCGATCAGGCCGTAGAGCCCGACGATCTCGCCGGCGCGGACCGTCATCGACACATTTTCGAACCCCTTGCCGGAGAGGTTCGTGGCTTGGAGGATCGCCGCGCCGGGCGTAAAATGTTCCTTGTGATAGATCTGCTCGATCGAGCGATTGATCATCATCTTGACCAGCTCGGCGTCGTTGGTCTCGGTGATGTTGCGGGTGCCGACCAGCGTGCCGTCGCGCAGTACCGAGACGCGGTCGGCGAGTTCGAACACCTCTTCCATACGGTGGCTGATGTAGATGATCGTCACGCCCTCGCCCTTCAGCCGGCGGATCAGGGTGAAGAGCTGATCAGTCTCCTTGCGGGTGAGGTAGGCGGTAGGCTCGTCGAAGATCAGGAATTTGGTGCCGCGCACTGTGGCGCGGGCGGCGGCGATCAGCTGCTGCTGGCCGATGGTCAGGTCGCCGAGCGTGACGTGTGCCGGCAGGTCGAAGCCGAGATCGTCGATGATCTTCTGCGCTTCCTTGACCATGGCGCGTTGCTGCAGGATGCCGAAGCGGGAATTCTCCTCGCCGAGGAACATGTTGGCGGCGACCGTCAGGTGCCGGCAGAGCACGACTTCCTGGTGCACGGCGTTGATGCCGAGCGCCATGGCCTCGTGCGGCGTCGCCAGAGCAGCCGGCTGGCCCTCCCAGATGACCTCTCCGGAGGTGCGCGGCATGACGCCGGTCAAAAGCTTGATGAGCGTGGATTTGCCGGCGCCGTTCTCGCCGACGATGGCGTGGATTTCGCCGGATTTGAAGGCGAGATTGACCGGTTTCAGTGCGTGGGTGCCGGGATAACGCTTCTCCAGCCCGCGCAATTCGAGGATGGTCCGCCCCGGTTCCAGCACGGGTGCCGGATGCAGTTCCTGCGCCGTCGATGTCATGACAATCCTCCCAGATTGGCCTCCCAGATCGGCCTCACGATTGGCACGCGGCGAGGCAAGGATATGCCCCGAAAACAGCCTAGCCCAGGCTTGTGGATTGCCAAGCCGTTTGTGCCGGCAGCGGAAGTCTCCGGGGCCTGCGCCCCGGAGATGATTTGAATGCGACGGCTTAGAGCTTCGGGTTGAGCAGCGCGTCGATCTTCGGGTCCTTCATGTTGGCCTTGGTCACCAGATTGGCGCCGGTGTCGACATTGGCCTCGACCTTTTCTCCCTTCGAGGCGGCGAGCGCGGTCTTGATGCCGTCGTAGCCCATCCGGTAGGGATCCTGCACGACGAGAGCCGAGATGACGCCGTCATTGAGGAACTTGATCAGCTTCTCGTCACTGTCGAAGCCGACCAATCCGACCTTGCCGGAAAGGTTGTTCTCGGCAATCGCCTGTCCAACGCCCTGCGCCATGATCAGGTTGGAAGCGAAGATGCCTTTCAGATCCGGATTGGCGGTGATCAGGTCGGTCGCGATGTTGAGGCCGGTCGTGGCCTGGCCGTCGGCATATTTGTCGGCGACCAACTCGAGGCCAGGATATTTTGCCTTGAGCTGTTCCTTGAAGCCCTGGGCGCGCTGTTCGAGCGAGCCGGCGCCGGGAAGTGCGGTGATCAAGGCGACCTTGCCTTCAATCTTGCCGCCATTGGCTTCGCCGATGGCTGCGGCCAGACCGTCAGCAGCGACGCGGCCGCCCTGGACATTGTCGGTGGTCAGGAACGAGGTGAAGGCCTTGGAGTCGGCGCCGGAGTCGATGCCGATGACCTTGACCTTGGTGGCGGCCTCGTCAATCGGCTTGCCGAGCGCCTTGGCTTCGGTCGGCGCGATGACGACGGCCGCCGGATTGCCGGCGACGGCGTTCTCGAGGATCGAGATCTGGCCGTTGACGTCGGTTTCAGCCTGGGCGCCGAGCTCCGGCACATTGACGCCGAGATCCTTGCCGGCCTTGCGGGCGCCGGCCAGAACGATCTGCCAATAGAAGGACGTGGTGTCCTTGACGATGATCGGAATGGTCACGTCCGCCGCCGAAACCGGCGCCGAATGCATGACGCCGGCGAGCATCGAAGCTGCTGCCAGCGCCATGACGGCGCGGCGGTTGAGAATGCTGGTCACGAATTTCATGTGGTTCCTCCCTAAGTCGCCCGGTGAACGTCACGGAAGCTCCGTCCGGATAGGCGTGGCCCAAACAGAACTTTATCAATAAAAAACAGTTGCGATGTTTTGATAGTGCATCGAACCAGCCGATGCAAGCGGTGTTTGACGAGTCATCGCGAAGGCTGGCAGAGGCAAATCCATCGCGCTCCCTTGCCGTCGTCAAGCGCTTCCGTTTCCGTTCCGCGAATGCATGGAATATTAATTCCACATCTTCGTCAATATGGAATGTTCATTCTTTCATGGGATCGCAAGAATGTGAGCCCTGGGCATTGTTCACTGGGGTGGATGCGAATTTCACGCCAGCTCCTGCACCAGCGTATAGGGGCGATATCTGGCGTATTCCGCCTCCGGCACGTCGATGTCGAGCAGTTCGAGGTTGCGCGTCAGGTTTGCCAGCTTGGCGGTGCCGGTCAGCACGGTGGCGACCGCTGGTTCACGCAGCGGGAACTGGAACGCGGCGGCGGCCAGCGGATAACCGCCCTCGGCGGCGATCCTTTCCATCGCGCCGACGCGGTCGAGCACGTCATGGTTGGCAGGGCGGTAATCGAAATGCGCGCCCTGCACCGGCCCGGTCGCAAGGATGCCGGAGTTGAAGACGCCGCCGATGACCAAGGACGTTTGTTGCGCCCGGCACAGCGGCAGCAACTCCGGTTCGGCACTGCGATCGAGCAGGGAATAGCGGCTGGCGAGCAGGATGCAGTCGAGCGGTGCCCGGCGCATCACGTCGAGACAGATCCGCACCTCGTTGACGCCGAGCCCATAGGCGGAAATGACGCCGGATCGCTTCAGCTCTTCGAGCGCCTTGAGGCCGCCATCCATCAGATCGCGAAAGTGCAGCTTGGTCTTCTCGACGCCGTGCGTGTAAGCGCCGATATCGTGGACGAACAGGATGTCGATCTTGTTCAGGCCAAGCCGGGCATAGCTGAACTCGACCGAGCGCATGATGCCGTCATAGGAATAGTCATAGTCGAGCGCGAAGGGCAGCGGATCGACATAGGAGTGATCGGGAACATGATCATCCGGCACCGGGCGGAACAGGCGGCCGACCTTGGTGGACAACACGTAGGAATCGCGCGGCTTATAGCGCAGGAAGTCACCGAAGCGTCGTTCCGACAGGCCGAAACCGTAGAAGGGTGCAGTGTCGAAATAGCGCACGCCGGCTTCCCAGGCGCCTTGCAGCGTCTCCATCGCGGCTTCGCGAGGACAGGCGCGGTAGAGGCCGCCGAGCGCTGCGCCGCCAAAGCTGACCTCGGTGACCTCCAGTGCGGTGCGACCGATGCGGCGCTTGTTCATGCGAAAACCTCCCCGTTCCCGACCATTGTCCGGCCTGGCCATCTTCAGATATCAGTGGAAACTAAAGCGTCGCACCTAGGTGCCAGGGCACGAACTCGTTGTCGCCATAGCCGAAATCCTCGCTCTTGGTCTTGCGGCCGGAAGCCGTCTCGACGATCAGTTCGAATATCTCGCGGCCCATGCCGGCGATTGTCTTTTCTCCGGAGGCGATGACG
Organism: Mesorhizobium sp. M1406; assembly: GCF_040317555.1. Lineage (NCBI taxonomy): Bacteria > Pseudomonadati > Pseudomonadota > Alphaproteobacteria > Hyphomicrobiales > Phyllobacteriaceae > Mesorhizobium > Mesorhizobium sp. M1406. The sequence continues at coordinate 19,404 of NZ_JAMYKW010000016.1, forward strand.
CCGCAGTTGACGTCCATGTCCTCTTCCATCTGATGGTACATGGTCGAGTTGGTGGCGACCTTGATCGACGGTGTCGGCCGGCAGCCGAAGCAGGAGCCGCGGCCGGTGGTGAAGACGATGATGTTGGCGCCGCCCGCCACCTGGCCGGTCGCCGAGACCGGGTCGTAGCCGGGGGTGTCCATGAACACCAAGCCACTGCCGGTGACCTTTTCGGCATAGCCGAAGACGCCGTTGAGCGGTGTCTGGCCGCCCTTGGCGACCGCGCCGAGCGACTTCTCCAGGATGGTGGTGAGGCCGCCGCGCTTGTTGCCGGGGGAGGGGTTGTTGTCGATCGAGGCGCCGTGCTTGGCGACGTGATCTTCCCACCACTTCACGAAGCCATCGAGCTTCTGCGCGATCTCCGGCGTTGCCGCGCGGTAGGCGAGCAGATGTTCGGCGCCGTAGATCTCCGTCGTCTCGGAGAGGATGCCGATGCCGCCGACGCCGGCCAGGATGTCGACGGCAGCACCCAGCGCCGGATTGGCTGTAATGCCCGACATGCCGTCGGAGCCGCCGCATTGCAGGCCGACGACGATCTCGCTGACCGGGATCGGCTCACGCTTCAGCTGGCCGACTTCCTCGGCAATCTCGGCCAGCACGCCCATCGCCTTTTCGACCGATTTGCGCGAACCGCCTGCGTCCTGGATGTTGAAATGGCGTTTGCCGGCAGCGACGCCCTTCTGGCCATAGAGGGTGAGCTGATTGACCTCGCAGCCGAGGCCGACCATCAGCACGCCGCCGAAATTCGGGTGGCGGGCATAACCGGCAAGCGTGCGGTGCAGCACCATCATGCCGTCGCCGGTGGCGCTCATGCCGCAGCCTTGGCCGTGAACGATGGGCACGAAGCCGTCAATGCCGGGATATATTGGCAGCAGGGTTCGGTTGGCGGTATCGGCGATCGAATGGCAGACGGTGGCCGAGCAATTGACGCTGGCGACGATGCCGATGAAGTTGCGTGTGCCGGCGCGGCCATCGGCGCGGCGATACCCCATGAAGGTGCGGGCGCGGTCCGCTTCCGTCGCGTGCTCGGCCTCGCTCGGCGGCACGACCGGCAAGCGGCCGGATTCGAAAACCAGATTATGCGAATGAACGTGCTCGCCCGCTGCAATATCCTGTGTCGCGCGGCCGATCGCCTGCGCGTATTTGATCACGGCCTCGCCGGCGGCGATCGGCTTGATCGCCACCTTGTGGCCAGGTTCGATCAAAGCGGCGGCGACGGCGCCGCCCGGCAGCACGGTGCCGATCTCGATGCGGCCGTTGGCGACGGCGACATTGTCGGCGGGGGACAGGAGGATGCAGTTGGAGGCGTTCACGGGCGGTTTCCTGGGTGATCCTGGGATGCGCGGACGGATTGACACGCGCCTGTTTAGAGATAATGTCTTTTATCGTGAAAAAACAGTTTTGCGTCAATTGTTTTTTCGCTGGGGAGTTCCGCATGTCCTTGGGTGTTCCGGACAGCGATTTCGCTTTTCAGGGTCACGGGAACGTCATATCGCGCTTCAAACCGGCCGCCGCAAGCGACGGCGTGCAACGGGTCAAGGATGTCGAAAAGCAACAACGTCTACAAGGATGCCTACAACCGCTGCCTGCGGCTGCTCGACGAAACGCGCAGCTTGCCTTCGGAGCCGGAACTGGGCACCTTGCTTGGCGTCAGCCGTACCACGGTGCGGACGATCCTTGCGCGCATGGAAGAGACCGGGCTGATCGCCTGGAACAAGCGCGCCAAGACGGTGCTGCGCGAACCGCGTCCCGATGATTTCTTCCCCGAGGAAGAAACCGACACGCTGGCCGAGATCATCGAGCGATCGTTCATGCGCAGGCTGCTCGCCGGCGGCGCCGAGGCAGGCATGCAGATCAACGAACTTGAACTGGCGCGCGAGATCGGCGTCGGCACCACCAGCGTGCGCGAATTTCTGATCCGCTTCTCCCGCTTCGGCCTGATCGAGAAGCGCCGCAACAGCCATTGGGTACTTAAGGGGTTTACGCGCGCCTTCGCGCTGGAGCTGACCGAAATCCGCGAGATGTTCGAACTGCGCTCGGCGGCGGCCTTCGCCGCTCTGCCGCAGGACAGCGCGGTCTGGAGCGATCTCGAGCGTCTGGAAGACGACCATCGCCGGCTGGCAAGCGAGATCGTCACCCGTTTCAACGAATTCTCCGAGCTTGACGAGCGCTTCCACCGGCTCATCCACCGCGCATCGCGCAACCGCTTCATTGTCGATTTCTACGACGTCATCGCCATGATCTTCCACTACCACTACCAGTGGAACAAGGCGCAGGAGCGCGAACGCAACGAAGTCGCGATCGGTGAGCATCTGGCCTATATCGAGGCGCTCAAATCGCGCGACCTCGGCAAGGTCGACGCCGCTTGCCGCAAGCATCTGAAGTCAGCGCGCCAGACCTTGCTGACTTCGATCCCGGAAAGCCGGTCTACACAAAAACCTTGATATGCCGCGTTGCCGCAGCAGCGATTTGGAGATTTTCCACCCGCCGGCCTCATGCTAGGAATGTTGCGTTGCTGCGAAGAGGCAGGGCTTTGGGCGTATCGAGGAGACGATGGAGCATGTCGGTCGCGCTTGTCGCGGCCTACCTGCTGTTGCTCCAGTCGACGCTTGGCGCATTCGCCTTCGGTGCCGGTACCAATGCATCGCAACTCGATGCCTTCGGCAATGTCATCTGTACCCGAGAGGGCGCAACCCAGCTTCCCGGCGGCAGCCCGCCGCCGTCTCATCTGCCGGCATGCTGCGTGCTCGGCTGCACCATGTTTTCGCCGGCCTTTGCGCCGCCGCCCGATGCCGGGCTTGCACTGGGCGGCCTTTCCTTTGAAACGGTCGCCTTTGTCTTCCCGGCTGCCATCCATCTCGACTTCGCGCGTGAGCGCTCGCCGTCGAACCCGCGCGCGCCGCCGCTGACGGCCTGAGCCTGTTTGCCCGGCGGATACTTTCGTGGGCTTACCCATCCAAAGATCAAACTGTCCGCGACCGGCAACGGCGCGACCATCACTTCATGGAGCAACCATGTCCCATTTTTTCCGCATCGCCGCGCGTCCTGTGCTCGGCAGCATTTTACGCAGCGTCGAAGGGCGTCTTGGCATTGCCGTGCTGGCTTTTGCGCTGCTGTTCGTCGGCACCCATCCCGTCTTCGCACATGAATTCAAGCTCGGCGATATCGAGATCGGCCACCCCTGGTCGCGCGCCACGCCGGCCGGCGCCAAGGTCGCCGGCGGCTATTTCACCATCACCAACAATGGCAGCGCGCCGGACCGGCTGCTGTCGATTTCCTCCGATGTTTCTGAAAAGGCCGAGATGCATGAGATGGGCGTCAAGGACGGCGTGATGACCATGCGGCCGGTTGCCGGCGGGCTGGAAATTCCGGCCGGCGGCAAGGTGGCGCTGGCTCCTGGCGGCTATCATCTGATGTTCGTCGGCCTGAAGCGGCAACCAAAGCAGGGCGAAAAGTTTTCCGCCACGCTGACCTTCGAGAAGGCCGGCGCCGTCAGCGTCGATTTCGCCGTCGAAGGCATGGGTGGTGGCGCCATGGATGATCATGCCAATTGATCCGTTAGACAAATTTTGAAGATCTGAGGGACCATCATGAACAAGTATCTTTTGGCGGCCGCGGCACTTTTCGTGCTCGGGACAAGTGCAGCCTTTGCGCATATCACGCTCGAAACCCAGGAAGCGGCCGTCGGCTCGACCTACAAGGCTGTCCTGCGCGTGCCGCATGGTTGCGACGGCAAGGCGACGACCGCCGTGCGTGTGCAGATCCCGGGAGGGGTGATCGTGGTGAAGCCGATGCCGAAGCCCGGCTGGACGCTGCGGACCAAGAAGGGCAAGTACGACAAATCCTACCAGCTCTACGGCCAGGCGGTGACCGATGGGGTCAAGGAAGTCGACTGGAGCGACGGCAGCCTGCCGGATGAATTCTACGACGAGTTCGTCTTTCGCGCGACGCTGACGGCGGACCTCCCGGTGGGCCAGACGCTTTACTTCCCGGTGGTGCAGGAATGCGACGGCGCCGCCGACCGCTGGATCGAGATCCCGGCGGCCGGCCAGGATGAAGACGCGCTCGAAAACCCGGCGCCCGGCATCAAACTGCTGCCCAAGAAATGATCTTTCGGGCGGCGCGCTCAGACCAGCGCGCCGCTATTCTCCTTGGCGGTGACATGAGCACGACGTCCTTCCCGCAAACGGCTTCCATGACCGGCAATCGCGCCGGCCGGCTTGTCGTCGGCCTGCTGGCCATGATCGTGTTTCTTGTCATCATGGGCGTGCCAAATCAGGCCTTCGCCCATGCCGCGCTGATCAAGACCGATCCGGGTGACGGCGCGGTGCTGGAACAGGGGCCGGCGCAGTTCTCGCTAACCTTCAGCGAGCCGGTCTCGCCGCTGGTGCTGACCCTGGTGCGACCCGACGGCACGCCGGTTCCGCTGACCGCCTTCCGTCTCATCGACCAGACGGTCGAAACCGACAATCCACGGACACTCGCGCCCGGCACGCATGTGCTGAGTTGGCGCGTCATTTCCGCCGACGGCCATCCGGTTGGTGGTGCCCTGTTGTTTTCCGTTGGCGCGCCAAGTGCGCCGCCGGCGATGTCCGAAGCCGTCGACCGGCCGTTGCGGTCAGCGATCTGGGTCGGCAAGGTCTTTCTCTACATCGGCCTTTTCCTCGGTGTCGGCGGCGCCTTCGCCCTTGCCTGGCTGGCCCGAGGTGCCCGCGCCGGACAGCGCTTCGTTGCGGCCGCAATCCTGTGCGGGTTGGTCGCGGCGCCTTTGTCGCTCGGCTTGCAGGGGCTGGACGCGCTCGGGGCGCCGCTCTCGTATCTGGCGCAGCCGGTTATCTGGCGGACCGGGCTCGGCACCAGTTTCGGCTGGACGGTGCTGGTCGCACTGATCGCGTTGGGGCTCGGCATGCTGTCGCTGGCCGGCCCCCGCGCCATCGCCAAACCATTCGCGCTGGCCGGCCTGGCCGGGGTGGGGGCCGCGCTTGCCGCCAGCGGCCATGCCAGTGCCGCCGAGCCGCAATGGCTGACACGGCCAATGGTGTTCCTGCACGGCGTCGGCATCGCCTTCTGGGCCGGCGCGTTGGTGCCGCTCGGTCTGGCGCTGAAGGTGCAATCGGCGGAGGCCGCGCCATTCCTGCGGCGGTTTTCTCACCTGATCCTGCCCGTGGTGGCCGTGTTTGCCGCTGCCGGCATCGTTCTTGCGGTCATCCAGGTTCAGACACCGGCGGCGCTGGTCAACACCGCCTATGGACGGCTGCTGCTGATCAAGCTCGGGCTGCTGGTCTTCCTGTTCACGCTCGCCGCCGTCAACCGATGGAAACTCACAGCGTCGGCCGAGGCCGGAGCGACGGAAGTGCAACGCAGGCTCTCCCGCTCGATCGGCGTCGAACTGGTGATCGTGCTGGCGATCTTCGGCGTTGCCGCGGGCTGGCGCTTCACGCCGCCGCCACGAGCCCTGGCGATCGCCGCGGCGCAACCGGCCTCGGTCCACGTCCATGCACTGCAAGCGATGGCCGATCTCAGCATCACGCCCGGCCATGCCGGGCCGGTTACCGCCTCGATGATCATCATGACCGGCGATTTCGGACCGCTCGACGCCAAGGAGGTGACGTTGGTGCTGTCGAAGCCCGATTCCGGCATTGAGCCGCTGAAGCGTGCGGCGACCAAGCCTGGCGACGGCAGCTGGCGTGTCGACAACCTCGTCATCCCGGTTCCCGGCCGGTGGACGGTGCGCATCGACATCCTGGTCTCGGACTTCGAGATGGTGAAGATCGAGGCACCTGTCGACATCAGACCGTAATGCTGGACTGCCAGGTAGCTCGACACGGGCACGGCCGGCAATCCGGGTAACACAATTCGGCGAGGCGGTTGACGCAGGCGTCAAGGCCCGTCAATCATCGCCCGCAAATCGGTCTCAACAAACGATCCGAAAGCAGGGAAGAAACGATGGAAAAAGCCGAAATCGGCCTGATCGGCCTTGGCACGATGGGCTCCAACCTGGCGCTCAACATCGCCGAGCACGGGCATCGCATCGCCGTCTTCAACCGCACCAAAGCGCGCACCGACGCTTTCGTCGAGAATGCCGGCGCGCTCAGGGATATGGTCGTGCCCTGCTACAGCCTGGAAGAGCTTGCCGCCGCCATCCGTCCACCGCGTCCGATCATCATCATGGTGCTGGCCGGCAAGCCGGTCGACGAACAGATCGCCGCCTTGCGCGGCGTGCTGTCGGCCAACGACATCGTCATCGACGCCGGCAACGCCAATTTCCGCGACACGATGCGGCGCTTCTCCGAGCTTTCCGCCTCGGACCTCACCTTTATCGGCATGGGCGTGTCCGGCGGCGAGGAGGGCGCGCGCCACGGACCGTCGATCATGGTCGGCGGCACGGAGGATTCCTGGAAGCGCGTCGAGAAGGTGCTGACCGCTATTTCCGCCAAGTTCAAGGACGAACCCTGCGCGGCGTGGCTCGGCACCGACGGCGCTGGCCATTTCGTCAAGACCATCCATAACGGCATCGAATATGCCGACATGCAGATGATCGCCGAGATCTACGGCATTCTGCGCGACGGCCTTGGCATGGGACCGAAGGACATCGGCACGGTGTTTTCCAACTGGAACAAGGGCCGGCTCAACTCTTACCTGATCGAGATCACCGCCAAGGTGCTGGCCGCCGACGATCCGAAGACCGGCAAGCCGGTGGTCGACATCATCCTCGACCGCGCCGGCCAGAAGGGCACCGGCAAATGGTCGGTCATCGAAGCCCAGCAGCTCGGCATTCCGGCGACGGCGATCGAGGCGGCGGTGGCCGCGCGCGTTCTGTCGTCGATCAAGGACGAGCGGCTGGCGGCGGAAAAGGCCTATGGCAACGCTGGCGTGACGAAGATTACCGGTGAAAAAGACGCCTTGCTGAAAGATTTGGAGTTGGCGCTGTTCGCCGGCAAGATCTCCGCCTACGCCCAAGGTTTCGCGGTGATGAGCGGCGCCTCCAAGGAATTCAACTGGAACCTGCCGATGCCGACAATCGCCAAGATCTGGCGTGCCGGCTGCATCATCCGCTCGCAGATGCTCGACACCATGGCGGAAGCCTTCAGCAAGGGCGGCGCCTCGACCAATCTTCTGATGGCGCCGGCCTTTATCTCGTTGATGCAGGAGGCACACCCGTCGCTGCGGCGCATCGTGGCAAGGGCATCGGAGGCCGGGTCGCCGGTGCCGGCGCTGTCTTCGGCGCTCGCCTATTTCGACAGCTACCGCCAAGGCCGGGGCACTTCGAACCTGATCCAGGCGCAGCGCGATTTCTTCGGTGCGCATGGTTTTGAACGCATCGACGATGCGGGCGCGTTCCACGGGCCGTGGGGCAGTGGAGCGGCTGGCTAGCAAGGCCGGTTCAATAAGCCATCTAGACGAGCACTGGCGGGCTGAACGCCTGGACGTCGCCGGCGACGACAAGGCTCTGCAAAGAGCCTGGTGCGGCGCCGCCAATCAAGCCGAGCACCGAGCGGGCAAGCTCGGAGCCAGCCAGCCGGAAATTCTCGTTGACGACCAGCAACTCCCTTCGGAACAGGTGCAGCAGGTCCGACGACTGCTTCGATACGACATCGACATCGCGGCCGAGCTTGAGACCGGCATCCTCGATGCCGGCGACGATGGCCAGCGTCGCCGCGGCGGCGCTGCTGACGAAGCCGTCCGGCCTGACATCACGGCGCATCACCTGAGCCGTCCTCATCCTGATCTGCTCGATCGTATGATCGATGGAAACGGTGTTGAACGGGATTTCGCTCGCGCCGACCTCGCTCAGCGCATCGGCAAAGCCGTTCAGCGTATGGCTGTAGTAGGTCAGCCCGGGCGGCGGCGACAGAAGTGCCAGCCTGCGTCGGCCCATGCTCGCCAACCGGCGCACGGCTGCACTCGCGAACGCATGGTTGTCGAAGTCATGGTAGGGGTGGACAAGGCCCATGTCGGTGCGGCCATGCGTAGCAAAGGGCATGCCGTGCTCCAGCATATAGCGGGCGCGCGGATCGTTGGGCTGGGTGCGTGAGATGATGACGCCGTCGGCCGAGCCGGTCTCGACCAGATAGCGGATCGGCTCCATCGGATCCTGCGACCGGGAATAGGGCGTGACGATCAGGTGATAGGGCGTTTCGGCGAGCACTTCCGAAACGCCGTAGATGATGTCGGAGACGAAGCTCATGATCTCGCGATCGGTATTGAGCACGAGGCTGATGACATTGGTCCTGCCGGTGCGCAGGCGCACGCCGGCGCGGTTCGGCCGGTAGCCGATCTGCTTGGCGACGAGCTGGACACGGCGCCTGGTTTCGGCGCCGATTTCCGGGGCATCCTTCAGGGCACGCGAAACCGTGGTGACGCCGAGGCCAGTCATGAAGGCAAGCGTCTTCAGCGTCGGTCGCCCCTGCGCCGACGCTTCCTCGTTCTTTTCCGTACGCCGTCTGTCCATTCGTCCCGCCCGTCAGGCGCATAGCAGCCGCAGGCCGGGTCGGCAATCGCCGCCATTGCCATACCGATATGCGTTCCAGCCCGACGAAGCCTCAATATACTGAAACGTTACAGATTGCCAATGTCGAGATGCCGGCCGCTCGTGGCGAGGTGGACGGGTCTTTTGCGAAACCCATTGGGATTCAATAAGAAAATCGCCCTTGCCATCGCCTTTTGTCGGCTTTCACGAGCCATTTCGGTGTTTTGCACTGCAGCGACGATGTTGCAGTGCACATAAGGGCGGCTGTTCATACGAATTTGTTCGAAGCTCGAAAAAATGTCGAACGCGCTTCGTTCATGGGGTTGCGCAGTCCGCGCAATTCCCGTATCGAAAATCTGTAACGTTTCAGATTCTGGGAGGAACCGAAATGCGCTATAAACTTTTGACCGCTGCGCTGGCGGCGACAGCCGCACTGCAGTTCGCCGGTCCGGCGGCCGCGACGGACCTGGAAGTCACACATTGGTGGACTTCAGGCGGTGAGGCGGCAGCGGTTGCCGAGTTCGCCAAGGCTTTCGACGCTACCGGCAATCACTGGGTCGACGGCGCCATCGCCGGCTCCGGCGGCACGGCGCGGCCGATCATGATCAGTCGCATCACCGGTGGCGATCCGATGGGGGCCACCCAGTTCAATCATGGCCGGCAGGCGGAAGAGTTGGTGCAGGCCGGCCTGATGCGCGACCTCACCGATGTCGCCACCAAGGGCAAGTGGACGGAAGTCGTGCGGCCGAAAAGCCTGCTCGACAGCTGCACCATCGACGGCAAGATTTATTGCGTGCCGGTCAACATCCACTCCTGGCAGTGGCTGTGGCTATCGAACGAGGCCTTCGAGAAGGCCGGTGTGCCATTGCCGAAGGACTGGAATGAATTCGTCGCGGCAGCACCCGCGCTGGAAAAGGCCGGCATCATCCCGCTCGCCGTCGGCGGACAGGCCTGGCAGTCCTCCGGCGCCTTCGACGTGCTTCTGGCAGCGGTCGGTGGCACGGACACCTTCCTCAAGGTCTACAAGGACAAGGACGCGACATTTGCCGCCGGGCCCGAAGTAGCCAAGGTCTTCAAGGCTGCGGACGACGCCCGCAAGATGGCGAAGAACACCAATGTGCAGGACTGGAACCAGGCGACCAACCTCGTCATCACCGGCAAGGCCGGCGGCCAGATCATGGGCGACTGGGCACAAGGTGAGTTCCAGGTTGCCGGCAAGACCGCGGGCAAGGACTATACGTGCCTGCCAGGCTTGGGGCTGAACGAAGTCATCGCCACGGGCGGCGACGCGTTCTACTTCCCGCTGCTGAAGGACGCCGACAAGTCCAAGGCGCAGGAGGTGCTGGCCGAAACGCTGCTCGATCCCAAGACGCAGGTTGCCTTCAATCTCAAGAAGGGTTCGCTGCCGGTGCGCGGCGATGTCGATCTCAATGCGGCGAACGACTGCATGAAGAAAGGCCTCGCAATCCTCGCCAAGGGCGCCGTCATCCCATGGACGGACCAGCTGCTTTCGCAAGACACCCAGAAGCAGAAGGAAGATCTCTTCGCCGAATTTTTCGCCAAGCCGGACCTGACCGTGGAAGAGGCGCAGAAACGCTTCGCCGCCCTCATCGCTTCGGCGGACTGACGTTGGAGTCTACTCACCTCGCTCCCGGCCCCGACAGGGCCGGGAGCGGACCGTCCTTACCCAGCCGGCTGACGAGATGAGCAAGAGCGAACGCCCCAACCCGCTGTTCCGCAACCTCAATGCGAAGGTCGCCTCGATCCCGATGATCCTAACCGCGATGGTGGTTTTCGTCGGCGGCACCGTTTGGACGGTGCTCTACTCCTTCACCAATTCGAAGCTCTTGCCGCGGCTGCATTTCGTCGGGCTTGACCAATATTACCGGCTGTGGGCGACGCCGCGCTGGCTGATCTCGATCGAGAATCTGTTGATCTACGGCGCGATCTCACTGGTGTTCTCGCTAGTAATCGGCTTCCTCCTTGCCGCGCTACTCGACCAGAAGATACGCTTCGAGGACACGTTCCGGACCATCTTCCTCTATCCCTTCGCGCTCTCGTTCATCGTCACCGGCCTTGTCTGGCAGTGGCTGCTCAACCCCGACTTCGGCATCCAGCATGTGGTGCGGGGGCTTGGCTGGGAGAGCTTCAGCTTCGACCCGCTCTACAATTCCAGCATCGTCATCTACGGCATATCGATCGCGGCCCTGTGGCAAGGCACCGGGCTCATCATGTGCCTGATGCTGGCCGGACTGCGTGGCATCGACGAGGACATCTGGAAAGCCGCGCGGGTGGATGGGATACCGATGTGGAAAACCTATCTGTTCATCGTCATCCCGATGATGCGGCCGGTCTTCATCACCACGCTCGTCATCATCGCCTCCGGCATCGTGAAGGTCTATGACCTCGTCGTGGCCCAGACCAGCGGCGGCCCGGGCATCGCCTCCGAAGTGCCCGCCAAGTACGTGTATGACTATATGTTCTTCGCCCAGAACCTCGGCCAGGGTTTTGCCGCCTCGACCATGATGCTGCTTTCGGTGGTGATCGTCATCGTGCCTTGGGCCTATCTCGAATTCGGGCGGCGCAAATGAACATGGCAAACACCACCGCCGCTGAAACAAGCCTTGCCGCCGGCGCGCGCCAGGACATTATCGGCCCCTACGGCCCGAAGCCGCGCCGCATGATTTCGCGCCGTAACATCTTCCTCTACGGCACTTTGTTTGTCATGGCGGCCTACTACCTGTTGCCGCTCTATGTGATGGTCGTCACCTCGCTCAAGGGCATGCCGGAGATCCGGCTCGGCAACATCTTTTCGCCGCCACTCGAGATCACCTTCGAGCCCTGGGTCAAGGCGTGGTCGACCGCCTGCACCGGCCTCAACTGCGACGGGCTTTCGCGCGGCTTCTGGAATTCGGTGCGCATCACCGTGCCGTCGGTGCTGCTGTCGATCGCCATCGCCTCGGTGAACGGTTACGCGCTGGCCAACTGGCGCTTCAAGGGCGCCGACACGTTTTTCGTCATCCTGATCGTCGGCGCCTTCATTCCTTACCAGGTGATGATCTATCCGATCGTCATCATCCTGCGCGAGATCGGCCTTTATGGGAGTCTCAGCGGGCTGGTGATCGTCCATTCCATTTTCGGCATGCCGATCCTGACGCTGCTATTCCGCAATTATTTTGCCTCGATGCCGGAAGAGCTGTTCAGGGCGGCGCGCGTCGACGGCGCAGGCTTCTGGGGCATCTTCCTGCGGATCATGCTGCCGATGTCGCTGCCGATCTTCGTCGTGGCCATCATCCTGCAGGTGACCGGCATCTGGAACGACTTCCTGTTTGGCGTCGTCTACACCCGCCCCGATACCTATCCGATGACGGTGCAGCTCAACAACATCGTCAACTCGGTGCAAGGCGTGAAGGAGTACAATGTCAACATGGCCGCCACCATTCTTACCGGGCTTGTGCCTCTCGTCGTCTACTTCATTTCCGGCAAGCTTTTCGTGCGGGGCATCGCCGCCGGCGCGGTGAAGGGATGACCGCGATGACAGCCAACGGCACCAGCGTTTCGATCCAAGACCTGTCGCTCAATTTCGGTGTGGTGACTGTCTTGGAGACGCTCAATCTTGATGTCGCCGAGGGCGAGTTCATCGTGCTGCTAGGGCCCTCCGGCTGCGGCAAGTCGACCTTGCTCAATTGCGTTGCCGGCCTGCTCGACGTTTCCGAAGGGCGCATCTTCATCAAGGGCAAGAACGTCACCTGGGAAGAGCCCAAGGACCGCGGCATCGGCATGGTCTTCCAGTCCTATGCGCTCTACCCGCAGATGACAGTGGAGAAGAACCTGTCCTTCGGCCTGCGTGTCGCCGGCACGCCGAAAGACGAGATCGCCAAGCGCATCGCACGGGCGGCCGAAATCCTGCAGATCGAGCCGCTGCTGCAGCGCAAACCGGCGGCGCTCTCCGGCGGCCAGCGCCAGCGCGTGGCGATCGGACGGGCGCTGGTGCGCGATGTCGATGTTTTCCTGTTCGATGAGCCGCTGTCCAATCTCGATGCCAAGCTGCGCGCCGAGCTGCGCGTCGAGATCAAGCTGCTGCATCGCAAGCTGCAGAACACCATGATCTACGTCACCCACGACCAGATCGAGGCGATGACGCTGGCCGATCGTATCGCGGTGATGAAGGGCGGTGTCATCCAGCAGCTCGATGCGCCGCAGACCATCTACAACAGGCCGGTCAACCGCTTCGTCGCCGGCTTCCTCGGCTCGCCCGCGATGAATTTCATCGACGGCCGCCTTGAAAACGCTGACGGCGGTTGGCGGTTCGTGGCCGACTCACTCGAGATTCCACTTGGCACTTATGACTTTGCCGGTCCTCCAACCGTCGGCCCCGCCGTATTCGGTATCAGGCCCGAGCATGTCAGCCTGAACAGCGGCACGGGCTGGCCGTTCTCGACCGCCGCCAATGTCGAGGTGGTCGAACCGATGGGCTCCGACACGCTGGTCTGGCTGAAGCTTGCCCATCAGAATTTCAGCGTCCGGGTGACCTCGGAACGCACGCCTAACAACGATGAGGCGGTGACGGTCGGCTTCGATCCGATGCGCGCTTCGCTTTTCGACGCCGCAACCGGCAACCGCATCTAGCTCTCGACAACCATCCTTCTAGCGACAATCCCAAGCAAAACGGACAGAGACGATGAACTGGTCATTCCAACTTTACAGCGCCCGCAATTTCCAGCCCTGGGAAGGCGTGCTCGCCACGCTCGGCAAGCTCGGCTACACCCAAGTCGAAGGTTTTGGTGGCGTCTATGATGATCCCAAGGCCTTTCGCGCTGAGCTCGACAAGAACGGGCTCGCCATGCCGACGGGACATTTCTCGATCGACGCGCTCGAGAACGATTTCGACGGCGTGCGCAGAACCGCCGACGCACTCGGCATCACGCTGCTCATCTGTCCTTTCCTGATGCCCGACCAGCGGCCATCCGATGCGGCCGGCTGGCGCGGCTTCGGCGAGCGGCTGGCCAAGGTCGGCGACGCTGCGAAGAGGGCCGGCTACGGCTTTGCCTGGCACAACCACGATTTCGAGTTCAAGAAGCTCGCCGACGGCTCAGTGCCGCAGGATCACATCCTGTCCTCCGCGCCTGATATCGGCTGGGAGATTGACGTCGCCTGGGTGGTGCGCGGCGGCGATGATCCGCTGCCCTGGATCGAGAAGCACGGCAAGCGCATCAGCGCCGTCCATGTCAAGGACATGGCCAAGCCAGGCGAGGGGCTGGATGAGGATGGCTGGTCGGATGTCGGCCATGGCACCATCGACTGGGCCGGCCTGATAAAGGTGCTGCGCGCCAAGAGTGCTGCCCAATACTACGTCATGGAACAGGACAACCCCAACGACATCGAGCGCTTCGCCCGCCGCTCCATCGCAGCCGTCAAGACCTATTAGGAGCAATCAGCATGGCAAAGAAACTTGGGATCGGCGTCATCGGCTGCGGTAACATCTCGAAGGCATATTTTTCACTGGCGCCGCTGTTTCGCGGCATCGAGATGCGTGCATGCGCCGACATCAACATGGAGGCTGCCAAGGCGCGGGCGAAGGAGTTCAAGCTGCGCGCCGAGACCGTCGACGGGCTGCTGAAGGCCGACGACATCGACATCATCGTCAACCTGACCATTCCGGCGGTGCACTACGAGGTGTCGAAGCAGATTCTCGACGCCGGCAAGCACGTCTATTCGGAAAAGCCTTTCGTGCTGTCGGTCAAGGAAGGGCTCGACCTGAAGAAACGCGCCGAGGTGAAAGGCCTGCGCATCGGCTCGGCTCCCGACACGTTCCTGGGCGGTGCGCATCAGCTGGTCCGCGACCTGATCGATACCGGCAAGCTGGGCAAGATCACGAGCGGCACCTGCCACGTCATGGGCCATGGCATGGAGCACTGGCACCCCAATCCCGACTTTTTCTTCCAGCCAGGCGCGGGTCCGGTGCTCGACATCGGACCGTATTACATCACCAATCTGATCCAGCTGATCGGACCGGTAAAACAGGTTGCTGCCTTCGCGACGACGCCGGCCAAGGAACGCACGATCAGTTCAAAGCCGCGCGCTGGCGAAAAGATTCCGGTCAATACGCCGACGACCATCCACGGCCTGCTGGAGTTCGAGAACGGTGCCGTGGTGACGCTCAACACCAGCTGGGACGTCTGGGCCCACGGCCATGCGCCGATGGAGCTCTATGGTGAGGCGGGTACGGTGTTCGTGCCTGATCCGAATTTCTTCGGGGGCGACGTGCGCTTCACGGACTCGGCCAAGCCGGTCAAGAAGCTGCCGAAATGGCGGCATCCGTTCGGTGTTCCCAATGAAATGCATTCGCAAGGGATGATGGCCAATTACCGCACATCAGGCCTCGCCGACATGGCGGTGGCGATCGCGGAAGGCCGGCCGCATCGCTGCTCGATGGAACTGGCACTGCATGCCGTCGACGTCATGACCGGCCTGCTACGTTCCGGCGAGACCGGAAAATTCGTCGCCATGCAGACGACATGCGAGCGGCCGGCGGCACTTGGCGTCAAGCAAGCCAAGGAGCTTCTGGCGAAGAAGAAATAGGCAGCATACCTCAACCCTCTCCCCGTTGCGACGGGGAGAGGGTAAGGGTGGGGGGCACAGCCGACTCGCCGCGATGCCGCGATGCCTGGCTCGCTTCCATTGAGGATTTCCCCATGCCCTACACGCCCGCCGAAAACCGCTATGAAAAAATGATCTACAATCGCTGTGGCCGCTCCGGCCTGAAGCTGCCGGCGATCTCGCTGGGGCTATGGCACAATTTCGGCAATGACACGCCGCACCGGACGAAGCAGGCGATCGCGCGCAAGGCCTTCGACCTCGGCATCACGCATTTCGACCTGGCTAACAATTACGGCCCGCCGCCCGGCTCGGCCGAGACCGCTTTCGGCGAGATACTGCGCACCGACTTCGCCGCCGCTTACCGCGACGAGCTGATCATCTCGACCAAGGCCGGCTACGAGATGTGGGCCGGCCCTTACGGCGAATGGGGCGGGCGCAAATATGTGCTGGCCAGCCTCGACCAGAGCCTGAAGCGGATGGGGCTCGATTATGTCGACATCTTCTATTCGCATCGCTTCGACCCCGATACGCCGCTGGAAGAAACGATGGGCGCGCTCGACCATGCCGTGCGCTCGGGCAAGGCGCTCTATGCCGGCATCTCGTCCTACAATTCGCAGCGCACGCGCGAGGCCGCCGATATCTTGAAGCAGCTTGGCACGCCTTGCGTCATCCACCAGCCGAGCTATTCGATGCTGAATCGCTGGGTGGAGGAAGACGGCCTGCTCGACACGCTCGAAGGGCTCGGCGTTGGCTCCATCGTGTTCTCGCCGCTGGCGCAAGGCATGCTGACCGACAAGTATCTCGGCGGCATCCCCGACGGCAGCCGCGCTTCCCAGGGCAAGTCGCTGAAGACTGCCTTCATCAACGACAAGACCATCGCCAATATCAAAGCGCTCGACGCCATCGCCGGCAAGCGCGGGCAGACGCTGGCGCAGATGGCGCTGGCCTGGGTGTTGCGCAAGGGCAAAGTGACATCGGCGCTGATCGGCGCCAGCCGGCCGGAGCAGGTTGAGGACTGTGTCGGCGCACTTAAGGTGCTCGACTTCAGCGATGCCGAACTCGCCGAGATCGATACCTATGCGCGCGAGTCCGACATCAATCTGTGGGCGGCTTCGGCCGAGCGCAAAGGTCCGCCGAGGAAATAGGCCCGCTCGATAAGCCGGCAAAACAAAAACGGCGGGAACTCCCGCCGTTTTTCATGTGAAGGCGAGGTAGCCGTTTTCAGGGCGTCTTCGGCTTCTGAGCCGTGCCCAGTCCCGCCTTAGGTTTTGCAGGCGCCGGAGCGGAAGTTTTCATCTTCGCCTCGATCCAGCCGGTGTAATTGGCCAGCCGGGTGTAGATGCCATAAGCGTCCTTGTGGCCGCAGGCCGCACTGCCGTCCGCCGGGCCTTCGCCCCAGCTGACGACGCCGACCTGGACCGGGCCGCCGGTGCCGGTCATGAACAGGGGGCCGCCGCTGTCGCCGTTGCAGGCATCGCGCACGCCGCTGGTGGTGCCGGCGCAGATCATGTTGCCGGTCAGCGGATCGGCCATGTCGGCTTGTAGTCGGAGGCCGCCGCCAGCCGCGAAAGCCCGGTGGCGCGGAAGATGGTGCGCAGGTTCCTGGTCGTTGCATCGACCAGTTTGTGCCGGTCATCCATGTGGATGATGATCAGAGGCGGCCTGCTGCGGTCCTTCAGGGTCACGTCGCCCGATGCCGGCAGGAACCATAGCGCCGGCTTGTCGGTCGCATCCTCGGCCGCGCCGGCAATGGCATTCTCGTGCATCACCGCGAAGCGGAGCTCAGCGCTCTTGCCGGGCTCGACCAGCTCGATGTTGAAGCCGGTCTCCTTGGCCGTCGCCAGTTCATCGAGAACCGAATTAACCAGAGCGGTTTCCTTCTCAAATCCCTTGGCGGCGGCCGGCCGCGCAACGATGAGCTTGTAGTCGACGGCGATCTCCGCCACCCGCGCATAGGCATTGGCCGGAATGTCGGCTACTTTGAGTGCCTGCTTCTTGTCGAACTCGACCGGCTTGACGCGGCTTTCCAGGTTCCTTGCCGACTGCACTTCCAAAAATCCGACCGCGTCGGAAAGCGGCGATAGCGCCGAAGGCAGGATGGCGAGCTTGCTGCCGGGAGTGAGGCGGTGCAGCAGACCGGCTCCGATCGTCGCTTCGCCGTCCTTGATGACGACGGGCCACTGCATGACCGCGTCTGTCTTGTCGGTGCCGAACACACGGGCATCCAGTTCGCCCTCGAACAGCGGCGTCGGCCGGGTGCGGCTGTCGGCCGAATATTGCTGCAGCACGGCCTGACCAAGCTGGCGGTAGGTGACGTTGGGATTCTCGGCCAGCTTCGACAGGATGGTGAAGGTGAACAGGCCGAAGCGCGGGGCGTCCGTCGTGCCCTTCGGCAGCGGCATTTCCGGCGTCGTCTCCACCGTCTGTGCGGCATAGAACGCGACCAGCTTGCCCTTGGCGATCGGTTCGCCGCCGGTCGGGGTCAGGCTGAAGGCGGGCTTGCGCGCGCCGTTGTTGTCGATGCCGCGCGAGCCGGCGGCCGATGTCACCTTATCATAGGCCTTGATGGCAGCGGCCCGCTCGGCCTCGCTGCCGCCGACCAGGTCGGCGAACTCGACCTTGCGCTCCAGCTCGTCGTCGACCTCGACGGCGCGTGTCGCCGTGCCGGAATGGCAGCAGTCGAACACCACCCAGACGAAGGCGCCCTTGTCGCGGATAGCGTCGAGCGCCGCGCCGATCTCGTTGTCGATCAGCGCGTTCGGCACGCCGGCATCGCGGTTGATCCATTTGTCGATGTCGACGGGCAGGAAGATCTCGTCGACCCTGTCGGTCTCGTCGCCCTTGACCATCTGCGGCTGCTGGGCGCCATGCCCGGACAGGTGCAGATAGACGAAATCGTCGCGCTGAACCTTGGCGGCGAGGTTGGCCAGTGCGGCCTTGATCGCCGCATGGGTCGGCAGGCCACTGGCGCCGGGGACATCCTTGGCGAGCAGCGTGACGTTCTCCGGCGCGAACCGCACCGGGTCGGGCACGTTCTTCAGGAGATATTCGTGGACGAGGCCGGCGTCGTTCTTCGGACCGATCAGCCAGTTCCTCTGCGGCAGAGCAGGATATTCGGTGCAGGCGACCAGCAGCGCATGGTAGGTGCGCGACGCGGCCATGGTCCGGATCGGCACTATGCCGGCCATCGTCAGCGCGGACGTGCCGACCAGCAGCGTCCGCCGCGTCAATTTGATCATGATTGCTTCCCCAAGCCCGATCGAATTTCCAAGCGCGGCAACTCTTGCCGAAGATTTTGTCAGTATTTTGAATGTTGCACCGGAGAGCAATCTGCCTGTTACCCGCTCCGGCCGATGTTCTCGATAGCCTTCCCGGCAGAGATGGTGGAAACAGTAGCAAAAATGCCGGTTCGTCGCTATCTGGAGTGACAGGGATCGTTTGTGCGCGGCAATGATGCGCGAGCGACACAAGGCGAGTTGGATCAAGGACCATGGCGGCAAGGGATGTGCTGACGAAGAACCAGCTGTGCGTGCTTGAGAAGCTTGAGGCCGCCAGCGGCCCGCTCAGCGCCTACACCTTGCTTGACCAGCTGCGCGAGCGTGGTTTCCGCGCGCCACTGCAGGTCTATCGGGCGCTCGACACGCTGGTGAAGTCCGGTTTCGTGCATCGGCTCGAAAGCATCAACTCCTTCGTCGCTTGCGTCGAGCCACACGATCACAGTCACTCGATGACCGCCTTCGCGATCTGCGACACTTGCGGGCAAGTGACCGAGATGTCCGACCACGATGTCGACCACCGGCTGGACGAATGGGTGCGCTCGACAGGCTTCGCCGCCAAGAAGGCGGTGATCGAATTTCGCGGGACGTGTGCCAAGTGCCTGGCGGAAGCGGCCTAAGACCTTATCTTCGTCATCCTAGGGCGGAGTGATCCATTCCGTTACATTTCCGACGATTGCAGCGGTGCAGAATAAATCAAATCTCCACAGCCGCAGCGCTCTGGCGTCACGGCATGGATCCTAGGGTCTGCGCCGCGTCGCTTCGCTCCTTGCTTCGCCCTAGGATGACGAAGTGGCGGAGCGTCAATGCGCCTCGTCCCAGTTGTTGGCGGCGCGGGCGTCGACATGCAGCGGCACCGACATCGATACCGCCGGCATCGCCGCGTTCTCCATGACGTGACGCACGACCGGGATCGTCGCCTCGACTTCGGCCTCGACGGTCTCGAAGATCAATTCGTCATGCACCTGCAGCAGCATGCGTGCTGAAAGACCAGCTTTTTCCAGCGCCTCCTCCATGCGGATCATGGCACGGCGGATGATGTCGGCTGCGGTGCCTTGCAGGCGGGCGTTGATCGAGGCGCGCTCGTTGAAGGCGCGCAGCGACGGGTTCGAGGATCGGATGTCCGGATAGTGGATGCGGCGGCCGAAGATCGTTTCGACAAAGCCGTGCTCGCGGGCATAGGCCTTGGTCTCTTCGATGTAGTCGCGAATGCCGGGGAAGCGCTCGAAATATTTCTTGATGTAGTTGCTTGCCTCCTCGCGCGGGATCGACAGCTGGTTGGCGAGGCCGAAGGCCGAAATGCCGTAGATGATGCCGAAATTGATCGCCTTGGCGCGGCGGCGGACTTCCGAAGGCATGCCCTCGACAGGCACGTTGAACATTTCCGACGCCGTGATGGCGTGGATATCGGCGCCATCAGCGAAGGCCTGCTTGAGCTGTGGGATCTCAGCGACATGGGCGAGCACCCGCAGCTCGATCTGGCTGTAGTCGGCCGAGACCAGCCGATGGCTCTTGTCGGTGATGAAGGCGGTCCTGATCTTGCGGCCTTCGGCGGTGCGCACCGGGATGTTCTGCAGGTTCGGGTCGGATGATGACAGGCGCCCCGTCGTTGTCGCGGCCAGCGCGTAGGAGGTGTGGACGCGCTTGGTTTCGGGGTGGATGAAGCCGGGCAGCGCATCGGTATAGGTCGATTTCAGCTTGGTCAGCTGTCGCCAGTCGACGATCTTGCGCGGCAGTTCATGTCCCTCGGCGGCAAGGTCTTCGAGAAGCTGCGCCGAGGTCGACCACTGGCCGGTCTTGGTCTTGGACCCGCCGGGCAGACCCATGCGCCCGAACAGGATGTCGCCGAGCTGTTTTGGCGAGCCGATGTTGATGCGTTCGCCGATGAGCTGATAGATTTCTTCTTCCAGCCGGGCGGCGCCCTGCGCCAGTTCGCCCGACAGCCGCGACAGGATCTGCCGATCGACAGAGATGCCGCGCTGTTCCATGCGCGCCAGCACCGGCACCAGCGGCCGTTCCAGCCGCTCATAGACCGACACCAGACCCTTGGCGGCAAGGCGCGGTTTCAGCACCAACCAGAGCCGCAGCGTCATATCGGCGTCTTCGGCGGCATGAGCGGTCGCCTTGTCGATGCCGACCTGATCGAAACCGACGGAGCTTTTGCCGGAGCCGGTCACGTCCTTGAGCGAGAGAGGGGTATGACCCAGCCATTTCTCGGCAAGCGAGTCTAGGCCGTGACCATGGGGGGTACCGGCGTCGAGCACATAGGAGATCAGCATGGTGTCGTCAAAGGGCGCGACATCGATGCCGTAACGGCTCATGACGACGAGATCGTATTTCAGGTTCTGCGCGATCTTGAGAACCGACTTGTCTTCCAGCAGCGGTTTCAGCAAGGCCAGCGCCTCGCGCAGAGGAATCTGGTTTTCAACCACGCCGCCGCCGAGCAGGTCACCGTTGCCGCTTTTGTGGGTAAAAGGAATGTAGGCGGCGCGGCCGGGCGCCGTGGCGATGGATATGCCGATCAACTCGGCTTGCATCGGATCGGCCGACGTCGCCCTGACGTCGAAAGCGGCAAGGCCGGTCCCGGTTGCCTCGGCGACCCAGGCTTTCAAGGTCGCGATATCGCGGACGCAGTGATAGGCAGATGTATCGATCTTGCGGGTGGCCGCACTCTCCAGCCTCAGCGCGGCGAGCAGGGAAGGGGTGTCGCCTTGTTTTGACGTTTCCGTCGTTGCCGCTCCGCTGGCCTGGCCAGGCTCGGCGCCGGACTCGGCTCGGGCAACAGCTGGCACTCCGGCCCCGACATCCGGGCCATGGGCATGATCGGCGCGTTCGACCGTCACCGCGACGGCCTGGACATCACCTGCCTCGGTGCCGGTCGCTTCCGCCACGCGGCGGGTGAGCGAGGTGAATTCCATGGTCTTGAGGAAGCCGATCAGTTTTGGGCCGTCCGGCGGGTGCAGCACGAAGTCATCCAGCCCCTCGGCCACCGGCACGTCGTTCATCAGCGTCACCAACTGACGCGAAACGCGCGCCTTGTCGGCGTTGGCGATGATCGATTCGCGCCTCTTGTCCTGCCTGATCTCGCCGGCGCGGGCCAGCAGCGTGTCGAGGTCGCCGAACTGCTCGAGCAGTTGTGCCGCCGTCTTCGGCCCGATGCCGGGCACCCCAGGCACATTGTCGACCGAGTCACCGGTCAGCGCCTGCAAGTCGACCATTTTCTCTGGCGGCACGCCCCATTTCTCGATGACCTCGGGAATGCCGATCTGGCGGTCCTTCATCGGGTCGTACATGCCGACCGTGTCGCCGACCAGCTGCATCAGGTCCTTGTCGGAGGAGATGATGGTGGTGTCGCCGCCGGCCTCGCAGGCGAGCCTGGCATAGGTGGCGATCAGATCGTCGGCCTCATAGCCTTCGACTTCTATGCAAGGCAGGTTGAACGCCCTGGTTGCCTGGCGGATCAAGCCGAATTGTGGGATCAGGTCTTCTGGAGGCGCCGAGCGGTTGGCCTTGTATTCGGGGTAGAGGTCGTTGCGAAAGGTTTTCGACGAATAGTCGAAAATGACGGCGAAATGCGTCGGCACAATGCCTACATCGGTGTTGCGTGCGTCGAGCACCAGCTTCCACAGCATGTTGCAGAAACCGGAAACGGCGCCGACTGGCAGGCCATCGGATTTGCGGGTCAGCGGCGGCAGCGCGTGATAGGCACGAAAGATATAGCCGGAGCCGTCGACAAGGAAGAGATGATCGCCTTTTTTCATGTCGGCAGGGATAGCGCGGCGCGGCGGCTTGGTCCATGCCAAAGGCGGCCTCAAATACCGGTTCCGGCAACACCCTGACAGACCGGCACCGACCCGCTCACGGTCATGTTACAAAAGTGTAATCTTCGTGCCCTTGAATCGCCACGTTCAAAGACACAAATACATGCCATCGGCAATTTTCGCCGAGTCCGGAGCAAGGCCCGTCCCCCGCCTGTCCCGGACACCTGCGGCAGCCTATCCCCCCTCTCCGGGCTGCCGCATCGTTTCGAGTAGAAGGCCGCCGCGGTTCCCCCTCCACCACGGCGGTCTTTTTTTATCTCGGACGGACGTCTGCAGCCCGTGGTCCAATGATCGCGGGCTTTTCGTTTTCCTGTCCTGCCTTTACGGTTCCGGTTCTGAATCGAAAGGCTTCACACATGTCCGCAGTTTCCCCCGTTCTCGACCGTCTCGACAAGAATCTCGACCAGAGCCTCGAACGCCTGTTCGGCCTGCTCAGGATCAGGTCGATCTCCACCGATCCGGCCTATGCCGCCGACTGCCGCGAGGCGGCGGAATGGCTGGTGGCGGAGCTCAAGCTGATCGGCTTCGATGCCAGCGTTCGCGACACGCGCGGACACCCGATGGTGGTTGCGCATCACGACGGTCCGGCCGGTTCGCCGCATGTGCTGTTTTACGGCCACTACGACGTGCAGCCGGTAGACCCGATCGAATTGTGGGAAAGCGACCCGTTCGCCCCCGCGGTCAAGGAGGTCGGCCCGGATCACAAGGTGATCACCGGACGCGGCTCGGCCGACGACAAGGGCCAGCTGATGACCTTTGTCGAGGCTTGCCGCGCCTGGAAGCAGGTGCACGGCAATTTGCCCTGCCGCATCACCATCCTGTTCGAAGGCGAGGAGGAATCCGGCTCGCCGTCGCTGAAGCCGTTCCTCGAGGCCAATGCCGACGAGCTCAAGGCCGATTTCGCGCTGGTCTGCGATACCGGCATGTGGGACCGCGACACACCGTCGATCTGCGTCGGGTTGCGCGGCCTGGTCGGTGAGGAGATCACGGTAAAGGCCGCCGATCGCGACCTGCATTCCGGCCTCTATGGCGGCGCTGCCGCCAATCCGATCCGCATATTGGCCAAGGTGCTGGCCGATATCCATGACAAGGATGGCCATATTGCCATTCCCGGCTTCTATGACGGCGTCGAGGAAACGCCGTCGCAAATCCTGAAATCATGGGAAACGCTTGGCGAGACGGCCGAGACTTTCCTCGGTCCTGTCGGCCTGTCGATCCCGTCGGGGGAAAAGGGCCGCTCGGTGCTGGAATTGACCTGGGCGCGGCCGACGGCCGAGTTCAACGGCATTATCGGCGGCTACACCGGCAAGGGCTTCAAGACGGTGATCGCGGCGGAAGCCTCGGCGAAGGTGTCGTTTCGCCTCGTCCATAAACAGGACCCGAAGAAAATCCGCGACGCGTTCCAGAAATTCGTCAAGGAGCGCATCCCGGCCGACTGTTCGGTCGAATTCCACCCGCATGGCGGCTCGCCGGCAATCCAGCTTTCCTATGATTCGCCATTCCTGGCCAAGGCCAAGAATGCGCTGTCCGACGAATGGCCGAAGCCGGCGGTGACGACGGGCAGCGGCGGGTCGATCCCTGTGGTCGGCGATTTCCAGACCTATCTCGGCATGGAATCGCTGTTGGTCGGGTTCGGCCTCGACGACGACCGCATCCACTCGCCCAACGAGAAATACGAGCTCAGCTCCTTCCACAAGGGCCAGCGCTCGTGGGCGCGGATTCTCGATGCGCTGACGCGCTGAGCGGCGGGACTCTAGTTTTCCTGTTGATTTTTCAGCGGATCGCGGCGAGGACGGGCCACAAGACAAAAGCTCTACAGCGTCCCTTGCGGGTCAAGGGACGCGCGACCGGAGAAGACAATGGCCGACATCCGTTTCCACAAGCATGATCTGCCCGATCTTTCGCATTACAATGTCGGGGCAGTGGCCATCGACACCGAGACGCTGGGGCTGAACCCGCATCGTGACCGGCTGTGCGTGGTGCAGATCTCGCCTGGCGACGGTACGGCCGATGTCATCCAGATCGCGCCGGGGCAAAAAAAAGCGCCGAACCTCGTCAGCCTGTTGAGAAACCGCGGCGTGACCAAGCTGTTCCATTACGGACGCTTCGACCTTGCGGTGCTCTACAATGCGTTCGGCGTGATGCCGGAGCCGGTGTTTTGCACCAAGATCGCCTCGCGGCTGACCCGCACCTACACCGACCGGCACGGGCTGAAGGACATATGCTTCGAGCTTCTCGGTGTCGGCCTGTCCAAGGCGCAGCAATCGTCGGACTGGGCGGTCGAAACCCTGTCGCCCGAACAGCTCGAATATGCGGCTTCCGACGTGCTCTATCTGCACCGCTTGCGCGATGTGTTGGCCGGGCGGCTGGCACGAGATGGGCGGACAAAGGAGGCCGATGCCTGCTTTCGCTTCCTGCCGACGCGTGCCAAACTCGATCTGATGGGCTGGGACGAAGAGGATATCTTCGCCCATAGCTGACCGTCGTCGCGGCGGTTTCCTTCCAATGGCCGGGTTTGGAACCGGATGCGGGCAGCCGCGTTCTGTCGGCTCAGCTTCGTCGGTTCAAAGGGGATGACATGACGGACAGAAAGCCGATAGCGACCGCGCCGACCGACGGCTCCAAGGTCTCCGTCACCTGGAAAGACAGCGACGGCGTCATCAACCAATCCATCGCGCAATATCGCGACGGTGGCTGGTGGGTCTATACAGACAGTGACACACAAAAGAAGGTCGAACCGACCAGCTGGCGGCCCACTGCCAGCGACGACGACGATTAGAGCAGTTCACCGTTTCACGGAAACGGCGAGCTGCTCTAACTCCTTGTTTGACGCAATCCTCCAGGGAAAGCGCTGCGCGCCTTTCCCGGGAAACCGCTTCACACTTTTCCTAGAATTGTTCTGGTGAGCGGGCCGCTGGCGAGGCCGGCTGCTTTCGAATAGCCTGAAGCCGTTAATCGAGGCGATTCGGAGCCTTCCGTTCCGCCGTCGTCCTCTTGCTCGGAGGAAATCTCTATGGGTGTCGAAAGCCTGCTCGTCTTCATCATCATCGGTGCCATCGCCGGCTGGCTCGCCGGTCTCATCGTTTCCGGCTTCGGCTTCGGCCTGATCGGCAACATCATTGTCGGCATCGTCGGCGCGTTTATCGCCGGTTGGCTGTTCCCGCGGCTCGGCTTCTCCATCGGCGGCGGCATTCTCGCTTCCATCATCCACGCCACCATCGGCGCCATCATCCTGCTGGTACTGGTCAAGGTCCTGAAACGAGCTTGAGGCTCGACAACGCAAAGAGCGCGTCATGAAACAGAATACGCTCTATCTCGTCATTGGCGCGCTCGTCGTCGTGGTTATCGCGCTCGGCATTTATGTCTACCGCGAGCAGACCAAGCCGAAGGGCGTCGAGCTCAAGATCGACGACAAGGGTATTTCGATCCAACAGAATTGAAAACGTGGATTTCGGTCCGCGATTCAGGCATTTCCGATGATATCCAGGATCGCTTACAAAGCCAGCGGAGCCGTGCGGGCGGCCCTTTCGGCGATTGGGCGGACCGAGGATCTGCGCTTTTCGCCTGATAACCGGTTGCTGGCAATCGCGGGATATGCGCGCAGGCGCTGCCTGATCCTGCGCATCGACGTCGAGACGGGAGCTGACGGGCAAGGCGTTACACTTCACGATTTCATGGAGTTGACGTCCGACAGCATGGGCGAAATCCATGGCCTCGATTTCGTCGATGACCGCACCCTGGCGATCGCCAATCGCGATGGGCTGGTTGCGCTGTTTGCTCTGCCACGTGAAGAACCGGCTGGCCAAAGTCGTGAGATTGCGGCCATTCGCCGGGTCAAGGGCCGGCGGTCTTCCAAACTGAATTCGCCGGGCTCGATTGCGGTCAGGCTCGAGTCGCACGGCCGGGTCACCTTGCTGGTCTGCAACAACTACACGCATCTGGTCACCCGGCACGTGGTCAACCGCTGGCTTGGCTATCGCGCCACAAGCAATCAGCCGCTTCTGAAGCGCGGTCTTGATATACCGGACGGCATTGCGCTCAGCCATGATGGCCAGTGGATCGCCGTCAGCAGCCACGGCACCAAGGATGTGAAGATCTACAGGATGTCCGCGTCGCTTGGACCGGACAGTGAGCCGGCCGGCGTCCTGCGGAACGCCGGCTATCCGCACGGCGTGCGCTTTACCGCTGACGATCGGCACATCCTCGTCGCCGACGCGGGCAGCCGGATGGTACATGTCTATGCCGGCAGCGGTGACTGGACCGGGAATCGGGCGCCAACGCGCTCGATTGCCGTCCTCGACGAGGAAACCTTTCTACGTGGCAGAGCCAGCCCGGAGGAGGGCGGGCCGAAAGGTCTCGATATCGATCGGTCCAACAACGTCGTGGCTGTGACCTGTGAGGAGCAGACGCTGGCCTTTTTCGCACTGGCGTCGCTGATCAATCCCCAGGTGCCGGCATTCGGACACGACTTAACCCGCCCTTAAATCGCCGCATCTACTCTTCAACCGGAGCGCCATAGGCATCGGGGATATCAAGCACAGCGCATGGCGTACCGCAGAGACAACCGCATCGAACCCAGTTTCGACGGACCGCCGCAGGCGCGATCCTCGGCGGGCCTTTCGGTGAATGAGGAGGATCGCGTCGTGCCGAGCAACCGCAAAGCCTCCGCCAAACGCAAGCCGACCAAAGGAAAATCATCGCGGGCCAAGCGCGGCAGAAGCCGGCGCGGCCTGTTCGGCGCGCTCGGCCGGCTGTTCTACTGGTGCTTCGTGCTTGCCATCTGGGGCGGCATCGCGGCGGCCGGCATCGTCGTCTACTACGGTGCCAAGATGCCGGCGGCGACGACCTGGTCGATCCCCGACCGCGCCCCCAACATCAAGATCGTCTCGGCCGATAGCCAATTGCTCGCCAATCGCGGCATGAGCGGCGGCGAGGCGGTCGGCTTGCATGAAATGTCGCCCTATATCCCAGAGGCGGTCATCGCCATCGAGGACCGCCGCTTCTACTCGCATTTCGGCATCGACCCGATCGGCCTGTCGCGCGCCATGGTGACCAACGTGCTTGGCGGGCATTTCTCGCAGGGCGGCTCGACGCTGACCCAGCAATTGGCCAAGAACCTGTTCCTGACGCCCGACCGTACGCTGGAGCGCAAGGTGCAGGAGGTGCTGCTGGCGCTGTGGCTGGAGCACAAGCACACCAAGGACCAGATCCTCGAAATGTACCTGAACCGGGTCTATTTCGGTTCCGGCGCCTATGGCGTCGAAGCGGCCTCGCGCCGCTATTTCGGCAAGAGCGCACGCGACGTCACCCTGTCGGAAGCCGCATTGCTTGCCGGCCTGTTGAAGGCGCCGTCGCGGTTGTCGCCGGCACGTGACCCCAAGGCCGCCGAGGAACGCTCGCAACTGGTGCTTGCCGCCATGCGCAACGAGGGTAAGATCAGCGCCAAGGAACTGACCTCGGCGATGAGCGCGCCGGCAACGCGCGCGCCATCCTACTGGACCGGTTCGGAGAACTACGTCGCCGACACCATCATGGAGGAACTGCCCGACCTGATCGGTGACGTGCGCGGCGACATCGTCGTCGACAGCACCGTCGACCTGAACCTGCAGAAGCTCGCCGAACAGTCTATACGCAGGCTGATCGACGAAAGCGGCAAGAAGCTCAACGTCAGCCAGGGCGTCCTGGTGTCCATCGACGATTCCGGCGCGGTGCGCGCCATGGTCGGCGGCTACGACTATTCGACCAGCCAGTTCGATCGCGCATCCGAAGCACGCCGCCAGCCGGGCTCGGCATTCAAGCCGTTCGTCTATATGGCAGCCCTTGAAGCCGGCCGCACACCCGACAGCGTGCGCAACGACGCGCCGATCAAGATCGGCAACTGGACGCCCGACAATTACCACGGCAAGTATTTCGGCAAGGTGACGCTGGCCACCGCATTGGCCAAATCGCTGAATTCGGTCGCCGCCCAATTGACCATGGAGGTCGGGCCGAACGCGGTTGTCGAGGCGGCGCACCGCATGGGCATCCAGTCCGACCTGCAGTCCAACACCTCGATCGCGCTCGGCACTTCGGAAGTGACGCCGCTGGAACTGACATCGGCCTATGTGCCCTTCGCCAATGGCGGCTACAAGCCGGACATCCATTTCATCCGCCGCGTGACGACCGCCGAGGGCAAGGTGCTCTACGACAGCGGTGGCGTCAGCGCGCCGCGTGTCGTCAAGCCCGAGATCGTCGGCATGATGAACTCGATGATGACCGGCACGGTCGAGATCGGCACCGCCCGGAAAGCGGCTTTCGCCTGGCCGTCCGCCGGCAAGACCGGCACCAGCCAGAATTCGCGCGACGCCTGGTTCGTCGGCTACACCGCCAACCTCACCACCGGTGTGTGGTTCGGCAACGATGACGGCAGCCCGATGAAGAAGGTCACCGGCGGCGCACTGCCGGCGCAGGCCTGGCACGAATTCATGGTCGCAGCCCACGAGGGCGTGCCGGTGCGGCCGCTGCCCGGCACCTGGAAATCGACGCCGGCCGACACCGTCGTGCCCGATGAGATACCGTCGGCAAGCAACACGCCGCCGGCGCCGGTTCCGTCCGCGTCCGTCGGCCAGCAGGCGCGGCCAACCGCGCCGGTCGCCCAGACGCCGGCACCGGTCCGCGCGGTGCGTCCCGCCCAGACCGTCGATGCCGATGGCCCTTCCATGCCGGAGGACGACGGCGCCACCGCGTCGATCAAGCACCCGGTGCCGCTAGGCGACGTCGGCGGTCCGCGCAAGAAGCGGCAGACCTCGATTCTCGATCTCCTTGGCGGCTGAACCAGCCGGCTAATTCGCCCGTGGCTTGGCGCTACCCAGCTTCTTGCTGTCAAAGGTCAGTTTGTCGCTGTGAATCTTGCCGCCTCTGACGGTGAGATGCTTGGCACAGGACAGCGCGCCGGACGACCTTGTCATCAAGTCATACATGAGCAGCGCCTGGCGATCATCACCAAAGGCGGCGATAATGCGCACTCCGGTAACGTCGTGCGAAAGTTTGGTCAGGCCCTCGAGATAGGATTTCTTACCGGTCGATTGCTGCATCGGCCCATCAAAGACGACGTCGTCGGCGACAAAGGATGCTGCCTTTTCAAGGTCGTGGCTTGTCCACGCCTTGGTAAAGGCGGTGGCGATGTCGAGGGGTGCTGTCTGTGTCATGGCTCTATCCCGATTGATCGATCTGAAACCCCACGCCCCTTACCCGCAACTCTCGAACCAACGGCGAGTTGGCTTCCCGGTTCCGGCGATGAGGCGAATGGTGACATTTCGGCTCTCGCCACCTCGGCGGCGTTCGGCTACATCTGCCGGCCGGAGACCCTGAAATGACCGAACTCGACACCAGAAAGACCATCGTGCTGACCGGCGCCAGCCGCGGAATCGGCCACGCCACGGTCAAGCGTTTTTCGCGCGAGGGCTGGCGCGTCATCACCTGCTCGCGCCAGGCCTTTGCCGAGGATTGCCCGTGGCCGGCTGGGCCTGAGGACCACATCAAGGTCGACCTTGCCGATCAGGAGGATGTCGGTATTGCCGTTTCGGAAATCCGCCACCGGCTCGAGGCACATGGCGGCCAGCTGCATGCGCTGGTCAACAATGCCGGCATTTCGCCCAAGCTCAAGAACGGCAACAGCCGCATGGACTCGATCGACACGCCGATGCATGTCTGGCGCGACGTGTTCCAGGTCAATTTCTTCGCGCCGATCATGCTGGCGCGCGGGCTATTCAAGGAATTGGCGGCGGCCAAGGGCTCGATCGTCAACGTCACCTCGATCGCCGGCACCCGCGTGCATCCCTTTGCCGGAACCGCCTATGCGACCTCGAAGGCCGCACTTGGCTCGCTGACGCGCGAGATGGCGCATGATTTCGGCCCGCACGGCATCCGCGTCAACGCCATCGCGCCAGGCGAGATCGACACCGCGATCCTGTCGCCGGGCACGGACAAGATCGTCGAGACGATCCCGCTGCGACGCCTTGGCACCACGGCGGAAGTCGCCGACATCATCTTCTTCCTGTGCTCGCAGCAGGCATCCTATGTGACGGGCTCGGAAATCCACATCAATGGCGGCCAGCACGTGTGAGCGGCCGGCTTCAGGCCGTGGACTGCTCATTCGGCTATGGTGAGCACAGCCTTGCCGCTGAAGCTGCGCTGTCGCAGTGCGTCCAGCGCTTGCGCGATGTCTGTCCACGGCACGGTCAAGGCCACGCGCGTTTCGAGCCGGCCAGCCGCGACCAGCGTGAGCAGCGAGGCGATGTCCTCGCCAATGCCTGGACCTGACGTGTAGTACGCAAAGGTCTGAAGCCTCGCCCCTTCATGATCAGGAACGAACTGGCGGAATCCAACGGGTGTCAGTTCGCCGCTGCTTGAACCGAACATAACAATGGTCCCGCCAGGCGCGACGCGTTCGATCGCGTGTGCGAGGCTTTGGCCACCGACGGATTCGGTGATCAGCGAAAACGGGCCCTCGGCTAATTCGATCGCTTCGACAACCTGCTCGGCTCCAAGGCCGCGGATATCCTCGGCATGCCGGGCGGCGGCGATCGCGGTCACCGAGGCGCCCTGCGCGCGGGCGATCTGGATCTGGAAACGACCGACCGCGCCGCTTGCACCGGTGACCAGGACCTGCTGGCCGGCCAGGTCGCCGCCATGGCGCAATGTCCGCAGCGCCGTCGTGCCCGCGACCGGAAGCGTGGCGGCGGAGACGAAGCTGACGTCATCCGGCAGGACCGCGAGGCGGTCGGTTGGAACGGCGACCCGTTCGGCCCAGCCGGCCTGGTCGACCAGAGCCGCAACCCGGGCGCCCACGGCTGGCCCGGAGCCATCGGCTGCCGTCCGTTCGACAACCCCAACGATGTCCTGACCCGGTATCCAGCCGTTCGGACGGATGGCGAGCAGGCGCAATTCGCCGCGGTTCAGCGACGTTGCGCGGACCGAGACGAGCGCTTCGTTCGAGGTAGCTTGAGGCTCGGCAACCTCCACGAGCCTCAGTCTGGTGGCACTTTCGGGAGAGATGACTAAGGCGAGCATGGGCCATGCCTTCCTGCCGCGTGGTGGGCGCATAGCCTTCAGGCAGCTGCTACGCCTCGATCTTCTGGTTCGCAGGCGCCGCGGATCGAAGAACCCCTTCACCAAGCTCCCCGCACTCCAGACGTGCTCATTCACAAGCGGAACCTATCGATTTTCCTCTTTGAATAATTTAGATATCTAGGCAGTTGATCGCTAAAAGCAGTCAATCATGAGACAGCCCCTTCGCTATCCCTGGCTCAATTTCGATGTGGATGAGGTTTCCGCGCCGGCCATTGTCGTGCGCGTTGACGTCACCGAGACCAGAGCGGAGGTACCCGCCCATCGGCACCGCAAGGGCCAACTCGTCTTCGCGCTCGGAGGCGGTGTCACATGCCACGTCCCCAGCGGCTTATGGATGGTGCCGCCTCATTGCGGGGTGTGGATTCCCGGCGACATGGAACACAGCAATATGGCGACGGCCAACGCTCGAATTTTCTTCGTGTACATCGAGCCTGGAGCCGCCGATCTGCCGGACCAGTGCTGCACGCTTTCGATCTCGCCGCTGCTGCGCGAACTGATCATCGAGCTGTCCGATGGTGCGCAGGACGATCAGGCGCGGGATGAGCTTTTGACCAGGACCCTGCTTACCGAGCTGCCGCGCATGCCTGTCCAGCAGTTGCATCTGCCGATCTCATCCGAGCCGCGCTTGAGACGGATCGCCGAAGCGCTGGCGCAAGATCCTGCCGACCGCAGCACCCTGGCAGAATGGGCCAACCGCGTTGCGCTGAGCGAGAGCAGTCTCGCGCGTCTCGTGGTCAAGGAGACGGGGCTGAGCTTCGGGCGCTGGCGCCAGCAATTGCACTTGATCGTCGCAATACGAGAGCTGGCCTCCGGCGCCAGCGTGCAGCAAGTCTCGGGCGATCTTGGTTATGAATCCGTCACGGCCTTCATCACCATGTTCAAGAAGGCACTCGGGAAGCCCCCGGCCAAATACCTCAGCAGTGTTCACCGATCTGGGCAAGGCTTGCCGAGATCATCAGCGCGGTGGCCAGGGGATAGCCGAAGGCAACGACGATGACGAATGCCGCCAACGACTTGCCAATGACGACCGCCGGCCCCGATTTGAATTTCTCGATGGTATTCCGCCTCGGTCCGTCGCGATTTGCTCACGACGATCAGGCTGCCCGCAGCAAGGCCTCGATCTCGAATAGGGCGTGGTTGGTCAGTGTCTTGGGAATTTCGGCGGTCACTTTGTCCTCGACTTCCTTGTGAAGCTTCTTGCGCATTGTCCCAAGCACCATCGGTGGGGCGATAAGCACGATCTCTTTGAACTCGCCGCTATGCGCGAGCTTGTAGAGCCGGTCAGCAATCTCATCTGCGAAACGCTCCTTGCCGATGCGGTGCCAGTCCGTATCCTCGACCGCGCTGCGGTGCACCGAGGGACCATCATTGTATCGGCCCGGGCTGTCGCTGCCTTGCTCGCGGGTGGGCGGGTTGTCCTGTTCGATTTCCTGCACGACCTCGAGATTCGGATATTTGTTGTCGCCGGCATTCCTCAAGAAAAGCGCTTTCTCGCCGTCGGCCACTAAAACCCAGATGCCATGCTTCAGGTTGATTGTGCTCATGATGACAAGGCTCCTTTTTGGGCCGTTCCGGTGTCTTGCGACATGCCGCGGCCGGGTTTCGGTCTAACGCGACGGGCTTTTAGGGAACGCGTCTCGAACCGGTAATGTTCCCGCCAGCATCCCATAAGCTTGGACATTCGGGCATCCGGGCTGGGCGCTTTAATCTACTAAATTGGTAGAATTTAGAAAAAACTGTTTTGCGGCATTTCCCGCCGCGCGCTAAAAGAGCTGTAAATCAAGGCCTGCGACAGGAGCTTGAATCCGCCTCACCCGCCGATGAGGAATATTTTTCTCTTGGCTGGAATGCTTTCAGAAAAGCGATTGCATCCCGACAGGGGATGCGCGAGTGCGTTCCTTCTGGTTTCTCGCGCTCGCGCGTAGAACTGCAAGCCTGTTCAGGATTCTGCTCGCGCCCATGTCGAACAATGCTCCCAAACTCAACGCCTTCCCCGTCTTCATGCGAGTGGAGGGGCAAGCCGTGGCCATCGTCGGCGGCGGCGAAGAGGCGCTGGCCAAGGCGCGGCTGATCGGACAGTCGAGCGCGGTCTTGCGCATCATCGCCGAACATGCCGAGCCCGACCTCTTGGCCTTCATCGCTCAAACCGGCACCAATCATCTCGCCGCCACTTACGACGCGTCGCAGCTCGACGGCGCGGTCATGGTGTTTGCCGCCAGCGGCGACGAGGCACTCGATCGGCGCGTGGCCGCGGACGCGCGCCGGCTGGGCATTCCGGTCAATGCCGTCGACCGGCCTGAGCTCTGCGATTTCTTCACCCCGGCGCTGGTCAACCGTGCGCCGGTCGCCATCGCCATCGGCACCGAGGGCGCCGGGCCGGTGCTTGCCCAGATGCTGCGCGGCCGCATCGACCGCATGCTGTCGCCGTCGCTCGGGCCGCTGGCAACGCTTGCCGCTTCGTTTCGCGGGACTGCCGAGAAGCTGCTGCCGAGAGGCAATGCCCGGCGCCGCTTCTGGAATGATTTCTTCACGGGTGCTCCTGCCCGCGCGGCTGAAGCCGGCCAGCTTTCGCAGGCGCATGACGCCACCGTCGATCTTCTGCGTTCGAACACGCCGGCTCGCGGCCACATCGCGCTGGTCGGCGCCGGTCCGGGCGCCGAGGATCTTCTGACCCTCCGCGCCCATCGTCTGCTGATGGAGGCCGATGTCATCGTCCATGATGCGCTGGTGCCGGAGGTGGTCGTTGCCATGGGTCGCCGCGATGCCGAACGCCTGCCGGTCGGAAAACGCAAGGGCTGCCACACCAAGAGCCAGGCGCAGATCAATGCGCTGCTGGTCGAACTTGGCCGTGAAGGCAAGCGTGTCGTGCGGCTGAAGTCGGGCGATCCGCTGGTGTTCGGCCGGGCTGGCGAAGAGATGGCGGCGCTGCGTGATGCCGGCATCGCCTACGAGGTGGTTCCGGGCGTCACCGCGGCCTTCGCCGCTGCCGCCGATTTCGAACTGCCGCTGACGTTGCGCGGGGTTTCTTCGTCGATGGTGTTCACCACCGGCCACGACCTCAAGGGCAATTCGCTGCCCGACTGGGCCAAGCTCGCTATTTCGGGCGCCACCGTCGCCGTCTATATGGGCCGCTCGGTGGCGGCCGAGGTTGCCGGCCGGCTGATCGAGGCCGGGCTATCGCCGGATACGGCGGTGGCCGTGGTCGAGAATGCCAGCCTTGCCAACCGCCGCCGCTTCCACGGCACGCTTGCCGACCTGCCGTCGCTGGAAGAGCGCGCCGATCTTTCCGGTCCGGTCATGACCATCATCGGCGATGCGGTTGCCGGCGCCAACTTTGAGCGGTCCGAGCCGCTCGCGGCACACAGGCATGAAGGCGCGTCCAGTTCGGTCGCCGAAGGAGTTCAGTCATGAAGATTCTGACCGCCAACCGCCTGACCGACGGCATTGCCGTCTGGTACGCCGATGGCGGCTGGGCCGAGACGGTGGACCATGCCGACCTCGCCCATGACAAGGCGGCCGAGGATCGCCTCGAGGCGGTCGGCGCCAAGGCCTATGCCGCCAACGAAGTGGTCGACGTCAATTTGATCGATGCCGATGTCGTCAACGGCGTCGTTGAGCCGCTGCGGTTGCGTGAGAAGATCCGCGCTGCCGGCCCGACCATCCGCAACGATCTCGGCAAGCAGGCTGCCAAGCAGGCGATTTGGGCAGCTTAACAAGACACCAGGCATGGGCGGACGCGCCCTGAAAGACGAAGCATGTACCGTTACGATGAGTTCGACCACGATTTTGTCCAGGCCCGTGTCGCCGAGTTCAGCGACCAGGTCCAGCGTCGCCTTGCCGGCGAGATCACCGAGGACCAGTTCCGGCCGCTCAGGCTGATGAACGGCGTCTATCTTCAGTTGCACGCCTACATGCTGCGCATCGCAGTGCCCTATGGCACGCTGAACGGCAAGCAGTTGCGCATGCTGGGTCACATCGCCCGCAAATACGACAAGGGCTACGGCCATTTCACCACGCGCCAGAACATCCAGTTCAACTGGCCGGCGCTGTCGGATATTCCGGCGATCCTGGCCGATCTGGCAAGCGTAGAGATGCATGCCATCCAGACCAGCGGCAATTGCATCCGCAACGTCACCGCCGACCATTTCGCCGGTGCCGCCGCCGATGAGGTCGCCGATCCGCGACCCTATGCAGAAATCCTGCGCCAGTGGTCGTCGGTGCATCCGGAATTCTCGTTCCTGCCGCGCAAATTCAAGATCGCGGTGACGGGTGCCGAGCGCGACCGCGCCGCCATCCAGACCCACGACATCGGCCTGCACCTGAAGAAGAACGCCGCCGGCGAACTCGGCTTTGCCGTCTATATCGGCGGCGGCCAGGGCCGCACGCCGATGGTGGCCCGCAAGATCCGCGACTTCCTGCCGGAAGCCGACCTTCTGTCCTACTGCACGGCGATCCTGCGCGTTTACAACCTCTATGGCCGCCGCGACAACAAGTACAAGGCGCGCATCAAGATCCTCGTCCACGAGACCGGCGTCGAGGAAATCACCCGCCAGGTCGAGGCCGAATGGCAGGAGTTGAAGGATGCCGAGCTGAAGCTGCCGGAAGCCGATATCCGCGCCATCGAGGCCTATTTCGCACCGCCGGAGCTTACCGAGCGGCCAGAAGGCGACCAGGCGGTCAAGCTGGCGCGCCTGGATTCCAAGGGGTTCTCGGAGTGGCTCGACCAGAATGTCGTGACGCATCGCCACCCGGACTACGCGGCGGTGACGATCTCGCTCAAGGGCATCGGCGAGGTGCCCGGCGACGCCTCGGACAGCCAGATGGAAGCGGTCGCCGACATCGCCGAGACATACGCATACGACGAGTTGCGTGTCAGCCACGAGCAGAACCTGATCCTGCCGCATGTGGCGCGCGCCGATCTCAAGGCGGTCTATGACGCGCTGGTCGGCATCGGCCTGGCGACGGCCAATTCCAACCTGATATCGGACATCATCGCTTGTCCTGGCCTCGACTATTGCGCGCTGGCCACGGCGCGCTCGATCCCGATCGCGCAGGAAATCTCGCGCCGCTTCGCCTCGCTGGAGCGTCAGCGCGAGATCGGCGAACTGAAGCTGAAGATCTCCGGCTGCATCAATGCCTGCGGCCATCATCATGTCGGCCACATCGGCATCCTCGGCGTCGAGAAGAAGGGCTCCGAGCTCTATCAGGTGACGCTGGGCGGCTCGGCCGACGAGAACACCTCTGTCGGCGAGATCATCGGCCGCGGCTTCTCGTCGGAAGAGATCACCGATGCCATAGAGCAGATCGTCGAGACCTATCTCGGCCTTCGGCTCGACCCACAAGAGAAATTCATCGACGCCTACCGCCGAGTCGGTCCCGCGCCGTTCAAGGAGGCGCTCTATGCTGGCGAAGCCAAGGCCGCTTGACCGTATCACCGACGTCGATGACGGCATCGCCGCCAAGGCGGCGGGGCTGGATGCGCTTTACGGTCATCTGAACCCGCTCGAGATCATCGAACGCTCGGCCCGCGAACTGTTCCTCGACGAGATATCAGCAGTGTCGTCGTTCGGCGCGGATTCGGCCGTGCTGTTGCATATGATCTCCAAGATCGACCGAACGCTGCCGGTCATCTTCCTCGACACCGGCAAGCATTTCGAGGAGACGCTCGGCTATCGCGACGCGCTTGCCGCCGATTTCGGGCTGACCAATATAAGGGTGATCAAGCCCGAGGAAGCGGCGCTCGAACGGATCGATCCGACGGGCAATCTGCATCAGAGCAATACCGACGCCTGCTGTGATGTGCGCAAGGTCGAGCCGCTGGCGCGTGGCGTTGCACCTTTCCGCGCCTGGTTCACCGGCCGCAAGCGCTTCCAGGCCTCGACACGGGCAGCACTTCCGGTGTTCGAAGCGGTGGGCCCGCGCATCCGTATCAACCCGCTGGCGCACTGGACGACATCGGATCAGGCGGACTATATGCGCGCGCATGCGCTGCGCGAAAATCCGCTGGTCGCCTATGGCTATCTGTCGATCGGCTGCTTCCCGTGCACGCAGCCGGTGCAGCCGGGCGAGGACGCGCGCAGCGGCCGCTGGGCCGGCCACGCCAAGACCGAGTGCGGCATTCACCTGTCGGGACTGGAGAAGTCGCTGACCGACGCATCACTTTAGGGTATGTTGATATTCAGGTAAGGCCGGCCTGCAAACGGCGGTTTCCTGCGCTTTCGGTGGTCACGTATTTCAAGGACGCTCCGATCCGATTCTCGGAAGCCACCATTTTCGGCGCGGCCTGACCTGAATCTCAACGCACCCTCGGCTTCTTTGAGTTTTTAGGAATTTTTAATGACCGAACCGACGACACCGGAGATCCGGCTCTGGACCCCTGAGGGTTTTCGCGAGGATGAGTGGGCCCATGCCGAAAGCGCCGAGGCGCTTTCCGGAAACGGCCGCTTCATCCTGCCGTTGCAGGCGTTCCTCGATCTCGAGCCGGAGGTGCGCCGCTCGGCCAAGGAACGGCTCGGCGTCGTGCTTCAGCCGGGCGACCAACTCGAGAAGATCGCCGACCTGCTCGACCAGCTCTCGCTGGTGGCGCTGGCCTTCCCGGCCTTCAGCGATGGCCGCTCCTTCTCCAAGGGTGAGTTGCTGCGCAGCCGCTACGATTTCGAAGGTACGGTGCGCGCCACCGGGCAGGTTCTGGTCGACCAGTTGCCGCATATGCTGCGGCTTGGCTTCGACGAGTTCGAGATTTCTAGCCCCGTGCTGTTGAAGCGGCTGGAGGAGGGACGTACCGGCGGGTTGGGACTCTATTCCCAGCCGGCCGCCGTATCGGAGCCCAAGGGGCCGAAATATTCCTGGCGGCGCGTTCGCGACAGCTGACGCGGCGGTAATTTCCGACATCTTTACATCGGCTCTGATCGGGCCTTCTCCGGGACTATCCGTACGGATAGAAATTCTGGTCGAACCAATAGTGCCGTTTTCGCTTCCTGCGAACGGTACTGCGGCGATGCTGATCACGATCCACATCGACTGGTCTTACCAATTGTGCGATTTACGCTTTCCCTTTTGTCATCCTGCTCTTAGGATAGGTCCATTATTTCGCGACCCGAAATAAATATAGCCACAAGGGAGGAACCGGGAATGGCTGGCAAGAAGATACTGATGCTCGTTGGCGAGTTCAGCGAGGAATATGAGATTTTCGTCTTTGAGCAGGCCATGCATGCGGTTGGACACACGGTCCATGTCGTCTGTCCAGACAAGAAGGCGGGCGATATATTGAAAACATCGCTACACGACTTCGAAGGTCACCAGACCTATACCGAGAAGCCCGGCCACGATTATATCCTCAACAAGACGTTCTCCGAGGTGGACCCAGCCGGATACGATGCCGTCTATGCGGCGGGCGGGCGTGGCCCGGAATACATCCGCATCGACAAGCGCGTGCAGGCGCTGGTGCGGCATTTCCACGAGGCCGGGAAGCCGATCTTCACCATCTGCCATGGCGTGCAGATCCTGATCGCTGTCGACGGGGTGGTGCGGGGCCGGGAAGTCGCCGCCCTGCATTATTGCGAGCCTGAGGTGACGCTCGCTGGCGGTATCTATATCGATGTCGCGCCGACCGGCGCCCATGTCGACGGCAATCTCGTTTCGGCCAAGGGCTGGCCGGGCCTGTCCAATTTCATCCGCGAATGCTTGAAGGTGCTGGGCACGGAGATCCGCCATGGCGAGATCCTGATGCGCGACGAGCGCCAGGCGGCCTGATCCGGGATTTTTTAAGGCCGCCGAGCCTGTAGCGCGACGGCCTTTCTATTTTCCTGTTTTGACGCAATTCTCTAAAGCGCGTCGCGTTTGAACGGATTCAGGCGACGCGCTTTAGGTCTTTGTTTTTATGCATGTCGTTCTCCCAAAATCGAGGTAACTTTTTGGCGACATGCATTAGGGAAAGCGCTGCGCGCTTTCCTGGGAAAACCGTTTCACACTTTTCCTGGAATTGCTTAGGCGGCCGCCCACGCCTCGCGGAAAGACACCAGTTTCCGGCGATTCTCGTCCCACAGCGCCAGTTTGACGCATCGCAGGCTTTCGAGCAGCGTGACGCGACCGATGGTGCGCAGTTCCGGATAGTCCCGCAGAACTTCCTGCAGCCGGTAGCACGGAACCCTGGCCGAGAGGTGGTGGACGTGATGGACGCCGATATTGCCGGTGAGCCAGTTCAGCACCGGCGGCAGGTCGTAGTAGGAGGAGCCATGCAGGGCGGCGTGCTGGAATTCCCAGTCGGCGTCCTTCGCCCATTCCGTTTCCTCGAACTGATGCTGGACGTAGAACAGCCAGATGCCCGCCGAACCGGCGAGGATGACGATCGGCAGATGGACCACCAGGAACGCGCCAGGGCCGACGAACCAGATGAGGACGGCTGCCGCAATCGCGATGCCAAGATTGGTGGTCATCGACGACACCCAGGGCGTCAGGCCGCCCCGCATCATGCCGACGGGCAGCCTTTGCTCGAAGATAAACAGCCAGATCGGCCCGAGCCCGAACATCACCAGCGGGTGGCGATAGAGACGATAGGCAAGGCGGCCTCGCCATGACATCTGCCGGTATTCGGCAACGGTCAGTGTCCTGATGTCGCCCATGCCGCGTTCGTCAAGATTGCCGGCGCTGGCATGGTGCGTCGCGTGAGCGCGCCGCCAGCAGTCGTAGGGTGTCAGCGTCAGGATGCCGAGCCCGCGGCCGATCCAGTCGTCCGCATAGCGATTGGCAAAGAAGGAGCCGTGACCGCAATCGTGCTGGATCATGAAGATGCGCACCAGAAACCCGGCCGCGGGAAGGATCAGGATCAGTCCCCACCAATGGCCATAGGCATAGGACGCCGAGGACAGTCCCCAGAGCACGGCAAACGGAATGAGTGTGATGGCGAGTTCGACGGCGCTGCGCCGCCTGTCAGGCTTCTTGTAGCGCGCCAGAATTTTCAGCCAGGCGCGCTTGCTGTTGGCGACCGCCTCAGGGGAAATCATGTTCATCACGAAGCATAGGCGGGGTGTCCCGGCACCGCAAGCAAAGATCACGCAAAATTACTGCGCGTAATTGTCGCGTGGCCTGTGGGTCGAGCCAACCGCAGTTCACCGTTTGATGGTTTTCCCCCCGGAGCGGCGGGCTTTCAAGATCATTCGGGAACCCGAGGTTGCCGCCAAGATTGGTCGTTCTCTACCGCCGGCGCCAGCCGACGTCACTCTTCTCCGCTCCGTCGAGGCGGTCGAGCAGTTTTCTGAATCGGTCAGGAATGTCGGCTTCCGTGCGGAAGGCTGGTAAGGTGCGCATAAAGCGGGTGACCGCCTCGGCGCCGAGCTGGCGTCTGACCTCGGTGGCCAGCCGTTCTGCCTTTTCGGTCCTTTTGCGGGTCATCATCTCAAAATCCTGTGTCGGCTTCGAAACTTCTCCAGCAAGGGAATGGTTCCCGCATCACGCCTTTGTGGCAAGCAAAGCCGCCGGTTAGGGTAAAATTTGAATTAAAATCGAAATGCCTGCCGTCGTTGTCCGGCCTTGGTCGACAGCCTTCACAATCGCTTACCCCTTGATTTTTGGCCGCCAAACCTCGATATCGGGCTCAAAATCCACATCATTCGAGATTGACGGGAAACGGCGATGAGCGACCAGGCAAAAGACGAACGCGCGCCCGATGAAGTCGAGGCGACCGAGGCCAATGCCGAGCGCACGGAAGGCAGCGTCAACGGCGACTATGAAGCCCTTGTGCGGCTGCTGAAGGAAAATGAAGAATTGAAGGACCGCGCGCTGCGCGTGGCGGCCGAAATGGAAAACCTGCGTCGCCGCACGGCGCGCGACATGCACGACGCGCGTACCTACGCGGTCGCGAATTTCGCTCGCGACATGCTGTCGGTGTCGGACAATCTGCGCCGTGCGCTGGACGCGATTCCGGCCGAGGCCAAGGCGTCGGGTGACGCCGGCTTCAAGGCGTTGATCGAAGGCGTCGACTTGACCGAGCGCGCCATGCTGTCGGCGCTGGAACGGCACGGGGTCAAGAAGCTCGCGCCTGAAGGCGAGAAGTTCGATCCCAATTTCCATCAGGCGATGTTCGAAGTGCCCAATCCGGATGTTCCGGCCAACACCGTGGTCCAAGTCGTGCAGCCGGGCTATTCGATCGGCGATCGGGTGCTGCGCCCGGCCATGGTCGGCGTCGCCAAGGGCGGCCCGAAGCTAGCCGCCGCTGAAGCGCCGGTCGAGCCGGGGCCGGTGAACGAACAGGCCGAGAAGGATGCGTGAGGTAGGGAATAGGGAATAGGCAGTAGGCAGTAGGCAATAGGGAAACTGGGGCAGTCGTATCAATCGAGCGGCTTCGTGCTATTCATACTGCCTAATTCCTAGTTCCTACTGCCTCACGCCCATGAACCTCATCGCGCTTCTCGACTATGCCGGTGTCGCCGTCTTCGCCGCGACCGGGGCGCTTGCGGCTTCGCGCAAGCAACTCGACATTATCGGTTTCCTGTTCCTGGCCAGCGTCACCGGAATAGGCGGCGGCACGCTTCGCGACGTCATCCTCAACCTGCCGGTTTTCTGGGTCGCCAACTCCAGCTATGTGCTGATCTGCGCCGTGGTTGCGGTGCTGGTCTTCTTCAGCGCGCATCGTGTCGAATCGCGCTGGAAATGGCTGCTCTGGCTTGACGCCATTGGGCTCGCCGCCTTTTCGGTGATGGGCGCCGCCAAGGGACTGGCGATTACCGGTTCACCTGTCGTCTCCGTCATCACCGGCGTGCTCACCGCCACTTCCGGCGGCATTCTGCGCGATCTCCTGGCCGGCGAGCCATCGGTGCTGCTCAGGCCCGAAATCTACGTCACGGCAGCCCTTGCGGGTGCCGGCCTCTATACACTTGGCGATCTTGCCGGACTGCCGCCGCTCGCCTCGGACCTCGCCGGTTTTGCGGCGGCGTTCCTTGTGCGTGGCGGCGCACTCAAATTCGGCTGGTCGTTTCCGTCCTACAAAAGCCGGCCCGGCCGGCGGCCGGAAGATATTCCGTGAGAGAAGTGAATGGTGAATGGTAAATAGTGAATGGCAATTAGAACGGGGTGTAACTCCCACCATTCACCATTCACCACTTTACGCAGCGAAGCGTTGAGCTTCCCCGCCATAATAATTGACGTAGCGGGCGCCGATTTCCTTGACCGGCATGACGACGAAGACGTCGACCGTCGAGAATTCGCGGTCGATGACGCAGCCATCGCCGATGCGCGCGCCAACGCGCAGATAACCCTTGACCAAGGGCGGCATCGCCGCGATCGCCGCCTTGGTGTTGACCGCCTCGATCGGCATCAGGTCCATCGAGCAGTAACGCCCGGACACCGCGCGCACATCCCAGGCCGAATTCGTCCGGCAGTGGTGGGCGAGGTAGGTGAGTGCCTCGGCATGCGCCGCCGGCACCGTGCCGTGGAAGGAAGCGCAACCGGTCATCACACCGATTTCGTAGTGGTTGATGTAAGCCCAGATGCCTTGCCACAGCGCCTCGATGGTGCGCTTCGAGCGGTATTCCGGCAAAACGCAGGAGCGGCCCAGTTCGAGAAAGCGCTGGCCGGGGTGACGGGCGATGAGCTTGGTTAGCTCGAATTCACCTTCGGAATAGAACCCTCCGGCCGTGGCCGCGATTTCTTGCCGCAGCAACCGATAGGTGCCGACGATGCGGCGATGTTCGGGGCCGGAAAGCGTCGTGTCCAAAACCAGCAGATGGTCGCAGAGCGGGTCGAAGCGGTCGGCATCACGGCGGTCGTGGGCCTGGAACAGATCCTTCCTGGCGCCAAGTTCGTCGTAGAACACCCGGTAGCGCACTTCCTGCGCGGCCGCGATCTCGGCCTCGTTGCGAGCGAGCCGCACTTCAAGATTGCCTATACGGCCCAGTGCCGCGCCCTTTATGACGGAATCGACTTTACATCCGGCAAGCAAGGCGCTGCTGGCGTTCGGCCGAGTGTCACATTCCGGCATAACTGTATGCACGAGTGATTCTCCTTCGAGCCATCCCTCTTGGCACGGGGATACGGTGTAGGTGCAACAGGATTGTGACAGTACCGTGATACGACGTCGTGGGCAATACTTCGTCGGCTGGCGAATAGGATCAACCGGCTCCTTTACGTGAGCGCGCGGCCTGAAATGGGCGGGTGGAAAACTCAGGCCGCGACGACCTGTCCCTCGACGGCATTGACCAGCGCCTCGGGGTCGAGCGGCTTGGTGACAAAGCCGCTGGCGCCATGAGCCAACACCGCATGGCGGGTCTTTTCCTGGCTGTCGGCCGACAGCACCATGATCGGCACCGGCGGCACGGCGGTTTCTTCCTCATGGCGGCGGATGGCGGCAATCGCGTCCAGTCCATCCATGACCGGCATGTGCAAATCCATCAAAACCACGTCGAAGCGATGGTTGTGCCCGGCGCCGGTGACAGCCTCGACGGCGGCCTTGCCGTTGCCGACCACCTTGACGCGATGCCCGGCCTTCAGCAGCGTGGCGCGGGCCAGCATGGCATTGATGTCATTGTCCTCGGCGATCAGCACCGACAGGCCGCGCTGGCGGTTGCCGACGGCGCGAAGCGCCGGCGCGCCACGCTTTTCCGGCTGCGGCTGGACGAGGCTGGGAGCATGGCTGCTCAACAACACACGCAGAAGCGTTCCGCCACGTACCGGCCTGGCCAGGAAGGTCGCGTAGCCGCCGGCGCGGAACTCGCCAAGCATGCCGCGATCGGTCGGCGCGATCAGCGTGATGGCCTCGCAGTCGGAAAAACCGCTCTGGCGCAGGCGCTTGAGCAACCTGCCGTCGCTTTCTTCCATGGCCGCATCGATCAGAAGCGCATCACAGCCAGCGGCGAAGGGCGCGGCCTGCGCGGCGGTGGTGGCGATGTCGACCGTGCCGCCATTGGCGCGGATGGTGCGGGCGATGGCGTCGGCCTCGACGGCGTTTTTCGACAGGATCACCGCGCGCCTGCCAGAGAGTGCGTTCTGCCGGCCCTGCGGCGCTTCTGTGGCCGCTATCGCCGGGATCTCGAAGACGAACTCGGATCCCTGGCCGAGCCGGCTGGATACCGAGATCGTGCCGCCCATGGCGGCCACCAGGCGTTTGGAGATGGCAAGGCCGAGGCCGGCCCCGCCATGCGTACGCGTCGACGTGCCGTCGGCTTGCTCGAACTCCTCGAAAATACGGTCCAGGTCCTCATCATGCAGGCCCGAACCGGTATCGGCGATGGTGAAGCATATGCGGTCGGTGGTTTCGGTGCGCGCTCGCGCAATGCTCACCAGCACGCCGCCGCTGTCGG
Organism: Mesorhizobium sp. M1406; assembly: GCF_040317555.1. NCBI lineage: Bacteria > Pseudomonadati > Pseudomonadota > Alphaproteobacteria > Hyphomicrobiales > Phyllobacteriaceae > Mesorhizobium > Mesorhizobium sp. M1406. Next base: position 64,012 of record NZ_JAMYKW010000016.1, read on the forward strand.
TGAACTTGATGGCGTTGCCGATAAGGTTGAGCAGCACCTGCCTGACCTTGCCCGGATCGGCGGTGATCAATTGCGGCACGTCGGGTTCGACATGGCAGCCCAGCCCGATATCCTTGGCGAAGGCGCGCGCGGCCAGCAATTCGACGATGTTGTCGGCGATCTCGCGCACCGACATCGGCTGCGGCTCCGGGTCGAAGCGCCCGGCTTCGATCTTGGAGTAGTCGAGCAGATCCTCGATCAGGGCAAGCAATGCGCTGGCCGAGGTTGAGACGGCGCCGACATAGGTCTGCTGTTCCGGCGACAGGCTGGTGTCGGCCAGTAGCCTGGCCATGCCCATGATGCCGTTCATCGGCGTGCGAATTTCATGGCTGACGGTGGCGAGGAAACGCGATTTGGCCTGGCTGGCGTACTCGGCTCGTTCGCGTGCGGTGATCAGCGAGGATTCGGCGCGTTTGCGGGCGGTGATATCGCGGGCGATGGCGCGATGCGAAACGGCGCCGGTGTCCTTGTCACGCACCGACAGTTCGATCCACGAGAACCAACGCGGGCCGCTAGGCGTATTGATGGCGACATCGGTGGAACTCAGGCATTCATGGTCGGAAAAGGCGGCATCGGGAACGATGCCGACCTCGATGCCGAGTTCCGCCAGGGTCTTGCCGGCAAGGTCGCGCTGATCGGTTTCGACGAGATCGGCGAAAACCTTGTTGGCATAGACGATGTAGCCGTCGCGGTTGCGGTGAATGACGAGGTCGCCGAGCGCATCGATCAGGCCGCGAAAGCGCTCATCGCTCTCCTGCATTTCCCACATGCGATCGGCCAGCGTCTCGATCTCGGCGCGGCTGCGGGCAGTGGTTTCGTCAAGAAGGGCCGCGGTGCGGTGCTCGCTCCGCATGGCGCGCAGATGCATGGCAAGGCCGGCAAGGCCGGTTGCCAGCAATGCGATGCTGATGAAGACCGGTGCCCCGGTCAGGTGCGCCAGGCCTGCCAGCACGATGATGGCGACGAAGGCCAGGAACGGAAGCCCTTCGCGCCTGGCGGGCTCGGGCTCGGGCACCAATGGCGGCGCGGCGACAAAGCGCCGCGTCGACGTGGCGTCCACGTCGTCGCCAGTGTCCGCCTTCTGGCTGCCGGATTCCGCGATCATGCGAAATCCTTGCCAGACAGAGATTATGGAAAATTGCGGCGGATCGTTCGAATTTTAGCGGATGGGCGCTTTTGCCGTGGCCGCGACGGATTTGCCATCGTGCGCGGCAATTCCGCCCGCCTTCTCCGGCAGTCGAGCGGGTTCACATGTCCACGACGACGCGGCCGCGTATCTTGCCGTCGACGATGTCGCGCGCGGCATCGATGATGCCGTCGAATCCGATGGTCCTGGACAGGCTGGCGAGCTTCTTCAGATCGAGGTCGGTGCCGATACGTCGCCATGCTTCGAGGCGGACCGCCTTCGGCGCCATCACCGAATCGATGCCGAGCAGCGACACACCACGCAGGATGAAGGGAGCGACGCTGGCCGGCAGGTCCATACCGCCGGCCAGGCCGCAGGCGGCGACCGCGCCGCCATAGGATGTCATCGACAGCACATTGGCCAGCGTGTGGCTGCCGACGGCGTCGATGCCACCGGCCCAGCGCTCCTTGGCCAGCGGCTTGGCCGGCTGGGCAAGCTCGTCGCGCGATATCACTTCGGCGGCGCCAAGGTTGATCAAATAGGGGCTTTCGGCGTTGCGACCGGTGGAAGCAATGACATGGTAACCGAGGCTGGACAGGATCGAGACCGCGACCGAGCCGACGCCGCCGGCCGCCCCCGTCACCACCACCGGGCCGCGATCGGGCAGGATGCCGTGCCGCTCCAGCGCCATGACGCAGAGCATGGCGGTGTAGCCGGCGGTGCCGACGGCCATCGCGTCATGCGGGCTGATGCCTTGCGGCAGAGGCACCAGCCAGTCGCCCTTGACACGGGCGCGGCCGGCATAGGCACCGAAATGGGTTTCGCCGACGCCCCAGCCGTTCAGGATGACCTTGTCTCCGGCGCGCCAGTCGGAATGGGAGGACGAGATGACGGTGCCGGCGAAATCGATGCCCGGCACCAGCGGCCAGCGGCGGATCACCGGCGCCTTGCCTGTGATCGCCAGGCCATCCTTGTAGTTCACCGTCGTTGCCTCGACCGCGATGGTGACATCGCCTTCCATCAGGTCGGCTTCGGTGAGATCGGTCACGGCTACCGCCTGCTTTTTCTCGGCGTCGCGCGAAACGAGGATGGCTTTGAAGGTTTCTGGCATCTCTTTCTCCTCTTTCTCCGCGATCTGTTTGGCGACATGAACTGTGCGGCGCCGGCCGCACGGGGTCAATCTTTGGAAGGCTTGGCGTTTGAAGACCTGGGCTCGCGCCGCCAGCCGAACAGTTCGTCCAAGACGACCAATGCCGCGCCCACAGAGATGAAGGCGTCGGCAAGATTGAAGACGGCGAAGGACCAGACCGGCGTGTGGAAGAGGATGTAGTCGATGACATGGCCGTAGACGGCGCGGTCGATCAGATTGCCGAGCGCGCCGCCGACGATCAGCGCAAAGCCGGCGCGGGCAAGGATCTGGGACGGCGCTATCCGCGTCGCCAGGAACAGCACGAACGCAACGACCGCAAGCGAAATGACGATCAGCCCGGTGTCGCCGAAGGACGAGAACATCGAGAAGGCGATGCCGGTGTTGTAGGTGCGAAACAGCGCCAGGAAAGGCACCAGATCGAGCTTTTCCTGAAAGGCGAGACCGGTCTCGACCAGGTGTTTTATCCACTGGTCGAGCGCTATGGCCGCGACGACGAGCAACGCGTAGGGAGACCATGATCTCACGGGTGGGCAACCTTCATTGCTGGTCCACGATTGGTTCGAGCTTCAGCGCGCCGCGCCGGATCTCGAACAGCATGATGCCGGTCGCAACGGCCAGGTTGAGAGAATCGGCGCGGCCCGCTTGCGGAATCCTGAGCAGCCTGTCGCAACTCGCGGCCAGGCTTTCGGGCAGCCCCTGCTGCTCGTTGCCCATCATCAGCAGCACGGGCCCGCGGGAAAAATCGACCGAGCGGTAGTCGACGGCGCCTTTCAGGTGGGTGCCGGCGACGAGGCCTGAGAAGCCACCTCGCCAAGCGAGGAAAGCCTCGGTGGTTGCCTTGGCCACCGGCACGGCAAAGATCGAACCCATGGTGGCGCGCACCGTCTCCACGGAAAAAGGATCTGTGGTGTCGCCGACCAGGATGACGCCCTTGGCGCCGACGGCATCGACGGTGCGGATGACGGTGCCGAGATTGCCGGGATCGCGCACCCGGTCGAGCGCCACCCAGACATCGCCATTGTCGGCGCGGACATCCTTCAGGGCCAGGAATTTTTGTGAAAAGATGCCGACCACCATTTGCGGATTGTCGCGGCGGGTGATGGCGACGAGCACCTTTTCCGACACTTCGAGCACCATGCCGCCGGCGGCAACCGTGCGTGCGGCGACCTTCTCCACCGCCGCGTTGCCACGCCCGGCCTTGGCGAAAACCAATGTTCTGATCTGCCAGCCGAGATCGAGCGCATCGATGACCAGTTTCAGTCCCTCGGCCATGAAGGCGTTCTGCTGGTCGCGGAATTTCTTCTGGGCGAGCGCCTTGATGTCCTTGACCAGCGGATTGGCGAGGCTGGTGACTTCCTTCACCTGCCCGGGTGCGCCTGCGTGCCGCTCGTTCATTCAGGCCACCCAACGCGAAAACAGCGAGGTCGAAAGCGCCCGGCCGGCGGACTTTTCGCGGATGATCAGCTCACCCGATTCGACCTTGCCGCCCATGCCGGCAAAGGTGTCGCGCATCAAGGCATGGATGGCGAAGAAGGAGGCGCGGATCGAATAGGCGGTCAGCACCACGGCGAGCGGTTTCGGCGTCAGGATCGCGCGGCAAAGGTCGGTCAGATCAGGCAGGTCCTCGAACAATTGCCAGACTTCGCCCTTGGGGCCACGGCCATAGGCCGGCGGGTCGAACAGGATGATGTCGTAGCGGCTGCCGCGGCGCTCCTCGCGCTCGGCGAATTTTACCGCGTCGTCGACGATCCAGCGGATCGGCTTGCTGCCGAGGCCAGCCATCTCCTGGTTCTCGCGGGCCCACCCGATCGCCTTCTTCGAGGCATCGACGTGGGTGACCTCGGCGCCGGCGCGGGCCGCGACCAGCGAGGCGAGGCCGGTATAGCCAAACAGGTTCAGCACCTTGACCGGTCGCTTCGCCGCGGCGATCAGCCCGGCCATATGGTCCCAGTGGGAGGCCTGCTCGGGAAAGACGCCGACATGGCGAAACGAGGTGAAACGGCCGAGATAGTCGATGCCGTCATGCTTCATCGGCCAGGTCTCGCCGAGCGGCACCTTAGGGAAACGCCAGCGGCCGATGCCTTCCTCGTCGGTATCACCGGTGAAGACGGCGTCGGCGCGCTCCCAGTCTTTTGCCGGCAGCGCCTTTTGCCAGATCGCCTGGCCCTCGGGCCGCACGATCCGGTAGGGGCCGTATTGTTCGAGTTTCTGGCCGGCGCCGCTGTCGAGCAGCGCATAATCGGCATTCGGCGCCACTTCGAGGATCACGGGAAGATGCTCGATGGGCAGGTCGCCGTCGCGGCGGGCAAGGACGCGGGGCGCGGATTTCGTCTCGGAACGGTTGTCCACCTTCGCCTCCTGTCGCTCGCGCGGCTGCGCTTCCGGCCTGGCAGGAACCTGGCCGGTACGCGGACGTGACAGGTCCGCCGCACCCTTCGCGGATGGATGCGGACGGTTGTCGCGGCGTTTGTCGCGAAAAGACTTCAAGCGGGGGCAACTCCGAGCGGCGTGGCCGCTTTTGACATAGGGCAACCGGCTTCGCAACCAAGTCCGACTCGCCGGCCTTGCCGGTTTATGTCGGCCAGCGATGGACCAATGTCAAAGAAACGGGCAAATCTGCTGGATGTCCCGCTCCGAACGCCTGCTCGACCTGATCCAGACGCTGCGTCGGCACCGCCGGCCGGTGAGCGGGCAGGCTCTGGCCGATGAGCTCGGGATTTCGATCCGCACGCTCTACCGCGACATCGCGACGCTGCAGGGCCAGGGCGCGCCGATCGAGGGTGAGGCGGGGTTGGGCTATGTGCTCAAGCCCGGCTTCATGCTGCCGCCGCTGATGTTCAGCGACGAGGAGATCGAGGCCATCGTGCTTGGCTCGCGCTGGGTCGCCAAGCAGCCGGACCAGCGTCTCTCGGCCGCCGCCGCCAACGCGCTGGCCAAGATCGCCGCCGTGCTGCCGGACGATCTGCGCGAGGATCTCGACGCGAGCACGCTGCTGGTCGGGCCGCCCGCCGCGGCCATCGAGGGCATCGATCTCGGTTTGGTGCGGCAGGCCATCCGCAACGAGCGCAAGCTCGGCTTTCTCTACCGTGACGCGGGCGGCGCCGCGTCCGAGCGCGTGGTCTGGCCGTTCGCGCTCGGCTTCTTCGACAAGGTGCGGGTGGTGGTGGCGTGGTGCGAGATGCGCCAGGATTTCCGGCATTTTCGCGCCGATCGCATCGCCGAGCTCAAGGCCGCCGATGCGCGCTATCCGCGCCGACGCCAGGCGCTGCTGAAGGAATGGCGGGCGACGCTCGACAAGCCGCGCGGTTCGTGACGGCTACTGCCAGAATCTGACAGTAGCCTATCCTATGTTCGCCAGGTCGAAACGCTGAACCTTGGAGAGCAAGACATGGCCACCCCGAATTTCGTTATCCTCTATGTCGACCAGCCGCGGCGGAGCGGCGCCTTCTACAGTGCGCTGTTCGGTCGCGAACCAGTCGAAAGCTCACCGACCTTCGTGCTTTTCGTTCTGGATGCTGGTTTCAAGCTCGGCCTCTGGTCGCGCCATACGGTCGAGCCGGCAGCGGCCGCGGCAGGTGGCGGCGCCGAAATCGTCTTTGCGCTGGATACGCGCGATGCGGTCGATGCCGCCCATGCCGACTGGTCCGGGCGCGGGCTGACAATCCTGCAGACGCCGACCGACATGGATTTCGGCCGCACCTTCGTCGCGCTCGATCCCGATAATCATCGCCTGCGCGTCTACTGGCTGTCCGATGGGGAACAGGCCAATGGGGAACAGAAATGAGTGCGTACTGGATCGCGGTAGCCTCGGCCGAACATGTCCGGCGCGGCCGGCAGAGCGGCTTCATGCAGGTCAACCACGGCAAGGCGGCACCGCTGCGCCGCGTCAGGCCCGGCGATGGCATCACCTATTATTCGCCGACCACCATTTTGGGCGAGAAAGATGGCCTACAGGCCTTCACGGCCATCGGCACGGTGCGGGCAGGCGAACCCTATCAGGGTGATATGGGCGGCGGCTTCACGCCATTCCGTCGCGATGTCGAATGGGCGAAGGCCGAGGAAATCCCGATCAAGCCGTTGCTCGACAGGCTGGATTTCACGGCCGGCAAGCCGAACTGGGGCTATCAACTTCGCTTTGGCCTCTTCGAAATCGGGGATCACGATTTTCGTGTCATCGCCGAGGCAATGGGCGCCAAAATGCCTATACCGGTGAACTAGGTCTTGAGCGCGTTATAGACCGCAATGCCGGCGGCAAGATCCTCGAGCGCGGCGCCGACCGACTTGAACAGCGTGATCTCACCGGCGCTTTCGCGGCCCTTCTTTTGGCCACGCGCCAATTCGTGCAGATCGGCGACGATGGCTTCCGGCTTCAGGACGCCGGAGGCCAGCGGCTGGACGATGTCGCCGGCTTCCTTGGTGGCGCCGGCGCGGGTGTCGACATAGACGCGGGCGATCGCGATCGCGTCGTCATCGCTTTCGCGCATCGTGGGCGTAAAGCCGCCGACCAGGTCGATATGGGTTCCCGGCCGCAACAAAGCGCCCTTGATCAATGGTGTCGTCGTGATCGTCGCCGAGGAGACGATGTCGGCCTGCCCAAGCTCGGCATCGAGATCGGTCGCGGCGCTGGCCGCGAAGCCTTCGGCACGCAGATCGGCCGCGACTTTCTCGGCATTGGCCGGGGTGCGGTTCCAGATGCGGATGGACTTGATCGGCCGTACGGCTGAGTGCGCCTTGGCGAGGAACGGCGACAGCGCGCCGGCGCCGACCACCAGCAGCCGCGAGGCATCGTCGCGGGCGAGATAGGAAGCTGCCAGCGCCGAAGCGCAGGCGGTGCGCCACTGGGTCAGGCGCTGGCCGTCGATCAAGGCTTCGGGTTCACCGGTGGCGCCATTGAGCAGGAGGTAGAGCCCCATCACCGCGGGCTTGCCGATGGCGTTGTTGTCGGGCGAGACAGTGACGATCTTGACGCCGACGTGACCACCGGCCGATGTGCCTGCCGCGTTGAGATCGGTCCAGGCCGGCATCAAGAGCAGGGTGGAGGCCGCGCCATCGGGCCGCTCGATCGTATGATGGTGCCTGACCGGCTGCACCGCGCCGTCGCGAAACGCCGTGCGCAGCGTCTCGACCAGTCCGGGAAAGGTCAGCGCATGGTCGACCTCTGGGGCCGAAATGGTCAGCATGAAAAACTCCGTGGGGACAAAACCGCCGACGGGCGGTTCAAGCGGTCGGCTTCGGCAATGCAGACCCCTGGGCAGACCCTTGGGCCGATCCTTGGACAGGGCCTTGCGGTGCCGCCGGCGCGCGGCTGACCGCCTGGCGCAGGTTCTCGGCCTCGACGCCGCGCTGGCGCGCCAGCTTGCGGTAGCGGCCCTGCTTGACCCAGGTTGCCAGGCTGCCGACGATCATGCCGATGGCGAGCGCCAGGAACAGGAAGATGAACAGCGGCAAAGTCAGTGTCAGCTTGGGATTGCCGGGGTTGAACGGGTCCAGCGTGAAGGCGACCAGTTCACGGTTGGCAACGGCGAGTGCGATCAGGATGATCGCCAAGGGCACGAAGATCACGATGAGCAAGAAGCGATTGAACATGATGTTTTCCGTCGGAAGCTGGCCTCTCCGAGAGGCCGTCTGGCGCTGACGCCCGCGCCTACTTGCCGCCGTTCAGCCTTTCACGCAGTTCCTTGCCGGTCTTGAAGAACGGCACCCATTTCTCCTCGACCTCGACGGATTCGCCGGTGCGCGGATTGCGGCCGGTGCGGGCGGGACGGTTTTTCACCGAAAAAGCGCCGAAGCCGCGCAGTTCGACCCGGTTGCCTTCGGCAAGGGCGTCGGTGATTTCATCGAAGATCGCGCCGACGATGTTTTCGACGTCGCGCAGGAAAAGATGCGGATTGCGCGTGGCGATAATCTGCACAAGTTCGGACTTGATCATGAGACGGATCCCCGTGAAAGCAGTGCGGTCAAAATTATGAGGATGATTTTATTTGCTTTTTTCACTTGCCCCAAACGCATCTCAAGGGTGCCAGACGGAAACGAGACCGTCAAGAAACAAGCGGTCGGCGCCGAGATCATGGATGATGTCGCCGCTGGAGGCCGGCAGGCCGAGCGCGCTGCCGATCGTTTGCGCCATCGCTTTGGAGAACAGGAAGCCGCCGCGCCGTTCGGTGTCCTTCCATTCGACGACCTCAAGTTTGGCGTCGACGCCCTTGGTCGCCAGCCAGTTGACCGCTTCGGTCTCTCCGCCGACGGCGTCGATCAGTCCGTTGGCGACACCCTGGCGACCGGTGAAGATCGAGCCGTCGGCAAGCGCCAGCGCTTGTTCGCGGGTCATCTTGCGGCGCTCGGCAACGATGCCGACGAACCAGTCGTAGCTGTCGAGGATGAGCTTGCGGACCATGGCGCGCTCGTCGTCATTGGTCGGCTTGAAGGGGGAGGGCGCGGCTTTCAGCGGCGAGGATTTCACTTCCTCCAGTTTGACGCCGAGCTTGTCCATCAGGCCGCTGACGTCGGGATACTGAATCAGGACGCCGATCGAGCCGACGATCGAGGTCTTGCGGGCAACGATATGATCGGCGGCACTGGCGATCATATAGCCCGCCGATGCGGCGAGCGTGCCGACCTCGGCCACGACAGGCTTGTCGGCGGCCAGCTTGCGCACCTCGTCATAGATCGATTCACCGCCGACCGTGGTGCCGCCAGGCGAATCGATCGACAGGATCACGCCTTTCACCTTCGACGACAGGCGAATGGTTTCCAGTCGCTTGATCAGTTCCTCGTCCTCGGTGATCGTGCCTTCGATCTTGACCTTGGCGATATGGTCGACCACCGAGCCGCCGAAATCGTCGCGATAGAACCAGGCTGAAAGCGCAATCACCCCGAGGGCTACGATGCCGATCGCGGCAACGCGCCAGAATGTCAGCTTGCGCCGCAAGCGGCGGCGGTCGATCAGGTCGTCGGCTCTCAGTGCCATGGTCAGCCTTTCAGTCGGCGGGAGGAGACGCTTTTAGACCATGATCCTCCTATCGGGAAGCAATTCTCTTTCCCGGCAGTGTCTCAGTTTGAAATTTGCGGAAACGCCTAATCCTTTGGCCGAGTTGTGCAAACGCCCTATATACCGGAAAAAGGCATAGGAGACGTCATGATCGCCAAACACACAACCGCCGAAGATATGGCTCGAACTGTCGGCGTCGACCCGAACACATTCCGCGAAGCGTTGCGTAACGCGAAGCACCCTCGGAAACGCAACACTGATTGGGAAGTGAAAATTGGCAGCCCATCATATTCGGGAATGCGCACCGTTCTGGTTGGTCTCATACAGCGGAAGGTGGCCTGACGCCGACCGGATCTAAGGGCAAAAGCGCCTCGCCGACGCGATCGGCAACGCCGCACGATCGACCGGGCCGGCCAGGCGGGGCATTCGACATCTCCCTTGGCGTATTTGCGCAATCACCGCGAGGTCGGGCGGCGAGACAGACAACTGATAAATCTTACGCCGAGTCTCTGTTTCTGCTATGGAGAACGTGCGGTTGTGCGGATCTCGTTTTCATCTGTACAAGAGCGGCTGTCACATTTTTGCGGTTTTCGTGGGCTTGTGCTTGCTTGAAGGCGCCGGCGTCCCACCTATAGGCGGTGCTCCGGGGTGGGCAGGGGGTTTAGAAGAAAGCAATGAATGTTAGCGCGACCGACTGAACCGACCAACGCCGAGATGGAGTTGGTTCCCCCGGCGGATGGCCGGACGCGTGGCGACGCTTTCGACCGCGCGCAGCGCCATTCGCGCCGCGTGCGCGTTCTCAAATTTGCCGTGCCTGTGGCCGCGGCACTGATCGCCATCGCTTTCCCGGTCTATTCCTATCTCGCCGCGCCCGTCTCCGTCTCGGTCCAGGCGGAAGGCACGGCCTTTTCCAACGGCAAGCTGGTGATGGCCAATCCCAAGCTCAACGGGTTCACCAAGCAAAAGCAGCCCTATTCGATGACGGCCCTGCGGGCCATCCAGGATGTCGGCACGCAAGGCATCATCGAACTGGAAGGCATCGACGCCAAGGTGCCGGTCGCGCCCGACAATGTGGCGGCGATCAAGGCCTCGCGTGGCACCTATGATCGCGACGGCAATACGATGAACCTGACCAGCGACGTGACGATCACCACAACCGACGGCATGCAGGCCAAGTTCAAATCGGTCTTCCTCGACATGGGCAAAGGCACTATGAAGACGGGAGATCCCGTCGATGTCAGCCGGGGCGGATCGCGGATCACAGCGGATACGATGTCGGTCCAGGACAATGGCAGGATTCTGGTCTTCGAGAACAAAGTGCGCGTCAACATCGATTCCGCCGCCTTGAAGACGGCAGAGGGAAACAGCGGAGAAACCAATGCGGCTCAGTAGTTCGACGCGGCTCGCGGCTGCAACTTCAGCGTTGCTGCTGCTCGGGCTGGTGCCGTCATTGGCGCAGACCACCAGCCAATCAGGCCTCAAATTGTCCGGCGACAAGCCGATCCAGATCGAAAGCGACAAGCTGGAAGTCCGTCAGGCCGACAGCCTCGCCATCTTCACCGGCAATGTCAGCGTCGTCCAGGGGCCGACATTGATGAAGGCCGGCAAGATGATGGTCTACTACGTCAAGGATCCCAACGCCGGCGCCAAGGGCACGGAAGCGGCTGGCGCGGCGGCGATGACCGGTTCGGCCAACATCGACCACCTGGAGATTTCCGACAAGGTCTACATCAAATCGGATGCGCAGGTCGCGACCGGCGATCAAGGCAGCTTCGATATGAAGAGCCAGGTTCTGGTGCTTTCGGGCAAAAAGGTCGTTCTGTCGCAAAACGACAACGTCCTGGTTGGCTGCAAGCTGACCGTGCAGATGAAAAGTGGGCTGGCCCAGGTTGATCCATGCGCTGGGCAACGCGTCCAGATGTCGATCACCCCGCCGCCGAAATCGGGAGCGACGAACCCCTGATGGCCAGCCTGTCGTCGCTGACGGCGCGTCTTCCGGGACGGGCCGCCGGCAAGCTTTCGGCGCCGGCCACGGTGACCGTCGATGCGGGAAAGTTCAAGGGAACCCTGATCGCCAAGGGTCTGACCAAGAGCTACAAGGGCCGCAAGGTCGTCAGCGGCGTCACCATCGGCGTGCGTGCCGGCGAGGCTGTCGGGTTGCTTGGCCCCAATGGCGCCGGCAAGACGACCTGTTTCTACATGGTCACGGGCCTGGTGCCTGTGGATGAAGGCACGATCGAGATCGATGGCTTCGACGTGACCTCGATGCCGATGTACCGCCGTGCGCGCCTCGGCATCGGCTATCTGCCGCAAGAGGCCTCGATCTTCCGCGGCCTCAATGTCGAGCAGAACATCCGCGCCGTGCTGGAAGTGGTCGAAAAAGACCGCAAAGTGCGCGAGCGCAATCTCGACGAGTTGCTCGAGGAATTCCACATCAGCCATCTGCGCAAGTCGCCGTCCATGTCGCTCTCCGGCGGCGAGCGGCGGCGTCTGGAAATCGCGCGTGCGCTGGCGACCCGTCCGGCCTACATGCTGCTCGACGAGCCTTTTGCCGGCATCGATCCGATCGCCGTCGCCGATATCCAGCAATTGGTACGCCACCTGACAGCGCGCGGCATCGGCGTGCTTATCACCGATCACAATGTGCGCGAAACGCTTGGCCTGATCGACCGCGCCTATATCATTCATGCCGGCCAGGTGCTGACCCATGGCCGGGCCGACGAAGTGGTGGCAAACGCCGATGTACGGCGGCTTTACCTCGGCGAGGGTTTTACGCTCTGAGCGTGAAATTTGTTTCCTGACACGATTTTTTGCGCTCGCGGAGCTCTTTTTCCTCGATTTTGCTCCGCGATAACGCTCCGGTAAGTGGGTTTTGCTAGCAATTGCCTTGACAAGCAAAAGCCGGGCCAGTTTCTATGACCGGCTGCAAAAATTGTTCTCCGGAAGTCCGGATGCGTAGACGAGGCGTTTGAAACCAAACCATGGCGTTGGCGGCAAAACTACAGCTACGACAATCGCAGTCGCTGGTGATGACGCCGCAGCTGATGCAGTCGATTCGGCTGCTGCAGTTCACCCATCACGAGCTCGAGCATTTCATCGACGAGGAGATCGAGCGCAACCCGCTGCTGGAGCGCGCCGAGCCGCAGGACGATGCCGTCAGCGATCAAGCGCAGAAGATCGAGGCGGAGCCGCAAGCCACCGCTGAAGGCGACTGGTTCGAAAACGAGACGCAGTGGAGCGCCGAGGCGATCTCGGACAAGCTCGACACATCGCTGGAAAACCTGTTTCCCGACGACCCGGGCACCAGCGAGCGGCTCGGCCCCGACCTGACGGCGCAATGGAAATCGGCTTCCGGCAATGGTGCCGGTTCCTCATCCGAGGGTTTTGACGCGGGCGACATGGCGGCCGCAGCGATCACGCTGCGCGACCATGTCAGCGAACAGGTCGCGCTTGCCTTCGCCGATCCGGCCACCAGGCTGATCGCCGCCGACCTTGCCGACGGCCTCGACGAGACCGGCTATTTGCGCGCCGACATCGCCGAGATCGCCGCCCGTCTCGGCACCGACATTGCCGTGGTACGAAAGGTGCTGGCGGTGTGCCAGGCCTTCGAGCCGGCCGGCTTGTTTGCCCGTGACCTTGCCGAGTGCCTGTCGCTGCAGCTTGCCATGCGGGACCGGCTCGATCCCGCGATGAAGGCGCTGATCGCCAATCTCGAACTCCTGGCGCGGCGTGATTTCCACGCGCTGAAGCGGATCTGCGGCGTCGACGAGGAGGATCTGCTCGACATGCTGGCCGAGATCCGGGCGCTCGATCCCCGGCCTGGTATGGCGTTTTCGGGTGGCGCCAGCGACGCGATCGTTGCCGATGTCGAGGTGCGTGCGGCCAGTGACGGCAGTTGGACGGTCGAACTCAATGCTGAAACGCTGCCGCGCGTGCTGGTCGACCATATCTATTTCGCCCAGGTCTCGCCGCAGACGAAGAACCAGGCGGAAAAGGATTTCCTGACCGAATGCCTGCAAAACGCCAACTGGTTGACGCGCAGCCTCGACCAGCGGGCAAAGACGATCCTCAAGGTCGCCTCGGAAATCGTTCGCCAGCAGGATGCTTTCCTCGTCCATGGCGTGCGCCAGCTGAAGCCGCTCAACCTGCGCACGGTGGCCGATGCCATCGGCATGCACGAATCGACGGTCAGCCGGGTGACCGCTAACAAATACATGCTGACGCCGCGCGGCGTGTTCGAACTGCGTTACTTCTTCACCGCCTCGATCGCGGCGTCGGGCGGCGGCGATGCGCATTCCTCGGAAGCCGTGCGCGATCGCATCAAGCAATTGATCGATGAGGAAAAACCCGCCGACGTGCTTTCCGACGATGCGATCGTCGACATGTTGCGGGAGAGTGGCGTCGACATTGCTAGGCGCACGGTCGCCAAGTACCGGGAAGGCATGAATATTCCCTCCTCGGTGCAGCGCCGGCGCGAGAAACGGGCAATGGCCAGCGCCGGGCGCTGACGCGGTTCGATTTTCCACAGGCCAGCACTTCATTGACAAGCCGCGGTGAAGTGGCTAGAAGCCCGCCCGCATGAGACGGGCTAGATGCCTGCATGCGGATGGTCCGTCACGACGTTGGCCTCGGGACGGTCAAAAGGCGGCTTGTGATCAACCGGAAAGTTCGGATTTAAAATCGGCGCAAGTGACGCCGCAAAGCTTGTGCGCACGGATCACGAGTATAAACTCGGGCCAGTTTGAAGCCTGAGCAAGGAAGGTCAGTTTTCAGATGAATCTGCGCATATCGGGAAAACACATGGATATCGGCGATGCGTTTCGCACACGCATCAATGACCGTGTCGGCGAGGCGATCGGCAAATATTTCGATCGCGGCTTTGCCGGACACGTCACGGTCATCAAATCGGGCTCGCGCTATTCGGCGGATTGCATGATCCGGCTGGATTCCGGCGCTTCTCTGCAGGCTACCGGCGATGCCCAGGATCCGACATTGGCCTTCGAGGCCGCGGCGGATCGTCTGGAGACCCGCCTCAGGCGCTACAAGCGGCGGCTGAAGTCGCACAGTTCGGGTGCCGCGAATGGCGAGCTGACCGACATTGCCTACACGGTGATGGCGCCGCTTGCGGACGACGACGAGGATATTCCGGAGAATTTCGCACCGGCCATCGTCGCCGAATCGACCATGACGCTGAAGACCATGTCGGTGGCGTCGGCGGTCATCGAGCTCGACAACAAGGACAGCCCGGTCTTCGTCTTCCGCAATGCCGGAAACGACCATCTCAACATCGTCTATCGCCGGCCCGACGGAAACATCGGCTGGATCGACCCGTTCACGACCAAGGTCGCACAAGCGTGACGACCACCGTCGCACTGGGATAAGAACCGGCCGCACGAGGGGTGGGGACCGGTGACGGCAGGCGAACAAGGGATTTCAAGCATGGATCTGAGCGATCTTATCAACGTTCCGGCAATATTGCCGGCGTTGAAGGCGAACTCGAAGAAGCAGCTGCTGCAACTGCTGTCCGAACGGGCAGCGGCGATTTCCGGCATTCCGGAACGGGAGGTGTTCGACACCATCCTGCAGCGTGAGCGGCTGGGCTCGACCGGCGTCGGCAACGGCATCGCCATTCCGCACGGCAAGCTGGCCGGCGTGAAGCGCATCGCCGGGGTTTTCGCCCGGCTGGAGACGCCGGTCGATTTCGAATCCCTGGACGATCAGCCGGTCGATCTGGTGTTTCTGCTGCTGGCGCCGGAAGGGGCTGGCGCCGACCACCTCAAGGCCCTGTCGCGCATCGCGCGGGTGTTGCGCGATGCCGACACGGTGGC
Organism: Mesorhizobium sp. M1406; assembly: GCF_040317555.1. Classification (NCBI taxonomy): domain Bacteria; kingdom Pseudomonadati; phylum Pseudomonadota; class Alphaproteobacteria; order Hyphomicrobiales; family Phyllobacteriaceae; genus Mesorhizobium; species Mesorhizobium sp. M1406. The sequence continues at coordinate 79,143 of NZ_JAMYKW010000016.1, forward strand.
CAAGATCAGGGGCACGCGCGACGCCGCGGCAATTCACGCGCTTTTGTCGGACACCCAGGCCTCGCACGCGGCCTGAATTTTCAGGACGAGACCGTCGCAAGGGCCGCCACGGGCGGCCCTGGTCGTTTCAAAAGGGTATTATTCTTAGAGCGACGCAATTCCGGGCGGAAAACCGTTTCACACTTTTCCTGGAATTGCTCTTAGTGAATGGCGACCGTGATCAGGTCGTTTTCCATGGCGCCAGCCAGTGCGCGGTCACGCGCGTCCGAAAGCAGGATCGGCTGGCCGTTGGCGGCAAACAGCGCCCACAGTTCCATGCCGGGCGCGATTTCGCCGAGGTTGGGGAAACGGCCGAGCAATTCGTCGCTCGAGACCTTTCTGAGGTAAGCGACCGAGCCCTCGCCGAGATGAGCGAATTCGCCATTGGTCATGGTGATAGTTTCAGTTCTGGTCATTTCAAAGCCTCCTTGGCGCGAGGACGCCGCTCAAGGCCATCCCGCATGAGAGCCATCGGTAAAGATCAGTCTTTCACCGATATGTTTATTTTCCGTACCAGCCGTTCGGACTCCGGCCGATCGAGATCGATCGACAAAAGGCCGTTCTTCAGTTCCGCCGCGATCACCCGCATGCCGTCGGCCAGCACGAAACAGCGCTGGAACTGGCGCGCGGCGATGCCGCGATGAAGAAATTCGCGCTCGGTGTCGTCGGTCTGACGACCGCGCACGACCAGCTGGTTTTCCTCCGTGGTGACATCGAGATCGCTTTCGGCGAAACCGGCGACCGCCAATGTGATGCGCAACCTTTCGGTGTTGCCGTCGGCGCCGCTGAGGCGTTCGATGTTGTAGGGAGGGTAGCTGTCACCGGATTTCGCCAGGCGTTCCAAGGTCTTTTCCATGGCGTCGAAACCAAGGAGAAGCGGGCTGGAAAAGGGCGTCATTCGGCTCATGTTACACTGTCCTCTCAAGAGCGACATAAAGTGGAAAAACCCAGATGGCATTTTTCCCGATGGTCTTGATATGGTCCGCCCCGCGACCAAGTTCAAGCCGTCAATAGACCCGCCCAAAAAGACCAGATCGTGGACTCACAGGAATGATCGGCATGGCGCTTGAAACGGCGAGCAGATGCAACGAGAAGCGCGCAGGCCGGGATCGTCTTCCCAGGTCGAGCGGTTCAACATGGCAGCTCGCGGCCGCTTCGGCGTCATTTGGATGTTTCGGTCAGATTCGTTCAAGTCCATGGCCTCGCCAAACAAGGAATTGAAATGCCCCATTCACGCAAGATCATCATCGACACGGATCCCGGCCAGGATGATGCCGTCGCCATTTTGCTGGCGCTCGGCAGCTCCGAGTTGGAGATCGTCGGCATCACCGCCGTTGCCGGCAACGTGCCGCTGAAGCTTACCGAAAAGAATGCCCGCAAGATCTGCGAGTTGGCTGGCCGCCCGGACATCAAGGTCTATGCCGGCGCCATCCGACCCCTGATGCGCGAACTGGTCACCGCCGAGGAAGTGCATGGCAAGACCGGTCTCAACGGGCCGCAATTGCCCGAACCAAAGATGAAGCTGCAGGATCAGTACGCGGTCGATTTCATCGTCGAGACGCTGATGACGGAAGAAAGCGGCACCATCACGCTTTGCCCGCTCGGGCCGCTCACCAACATTGCGCTGGCGCTGATCCGCGAGCCGCGCATCGCACCGCGCATCAAGGAAATCGTGCTGATGGGGGGCGGCTTCTTCGAAGGCGGCAACGTCACGCCGACCGCCGAATTCAACATCTATGTCGATCCGCATGCCGCCGATGTCGTGCTCAAATCCGGCATTCCGATCGTGATGATGCCACTCGACGTCACCCACAAGGCGCTGACCACCGCCAAGCGCACGCAGACTTTCCGCGCGCTCGGCACCAAGGTCGGCACCGCAACCGCGGAGATGCTGGAATTCTTCGAGCGTTTCGACGAGGAGAAATACGGCACCGACGGCGGGCCGCTGCACGACCCCTGCGTCATCGCTTATCTGCTGAAGCCTGAACTCTTCAAGGGTCGCAACTGCAACGTCATCGTGGAAACCGCCTCGGAACTGACCATGGGCATGACCGTTATCGACTGGTGGGGCGTTACCAAGCGGCCGAAGAACGCCATGGTGATGCGCGACATCGACCATGACGGGTTTTTCGCTCTGCTGGTGGAGAGGTTGGGGCGGCTTTAGGGCCCTCTTTGCCTTCTCCCACAAGGGGAGAAGGCAAAGGCGAACTACTTCGACCGTGAAAACGCCAGCCACAGGCCGCCACCGACCATGAAGCTGCCGCTGATCCTCGACAAAAGCTTGATGCGGCTGGCCGACAGCAGGCGCCCGGCGCGGCCGGCGGCCAGCGCGTAGGTCGAATCCGACATTGCCGCGAAGGTCATGGCGGTGAGGCCCATGGCGGCGATTTGCAGCGAGTAGTTGCCTTGCGGCGAAATGAACTGCGGAAAGAACGCGCCGAAGAAAATCAGCGTCTTGGGGTTGCTGAGCGCCACCAGCAGGCCCTGCAGGAAGAAGCCGCCGCGCGGCTTCCTGGCGGTTCCATCGGCGTTCAGCGTGCCCTTGGAACGGAACATCTGGACGCCCATCCAGATCAGATAGGCGGCACCGATAAGCCGCACCCATTCGAACCAGTGGCCCATGCCCGAAATCAGCGTGTTGAGGCCGATGCCGACGATGGCGATCATCACGGCAAGCCCGGCCTGCGTGCCGGCGACATTGGCGAGACCGGCGCGGGAGCCATGGCGGATGCTGTTGGCGATGATCAGCGTGACCGTCGGGCCGGGCACCAGGATGATGACGATGCAAGCGAGGACATAGGCGGCGTAGAGTTCGAGCGACATGATTTTTCCCTCTTTGTTGGAGCATGATCTTTTCCGAAAACCGGTCCCCACTTTTCGGGATCATGCTCTAGGAATGCCGCTGATGCGGTGCAGCTGAGGATAATCAATGCATGGCAACGCTGGCGGTGCAAGCCGGTGCGCGAAGCGCCGCGATGCTGCTCAGGCGCCGGCCTGCCAGGGCAGCGTTGCCTCGTAGGCCGCCGCCGCCTTCAGCACGCCAAGGTCGCCGCGCGGCCGGCCGATCAGCTGCATGCCCATCGGCCTACCATTGTCGTCGAAGCCGACCGGCACGTTGACCGCCGGGCAGCCGCCCAAGGTCGCGAAAGCGGAAACCTGCATCCAGCGGTGGTAGCTGTCCATCGCGCGTCCGGCGATCTCGCGCGGCCAATGCGTGCTTACGTCGAAGGGGAAGACCTGCGCGGTCGGCAGCGCGATGAGATCATAGCGGTCGAAGAGCGACAGCAGCGTGCGATGCCAGGACGTGCGGATGACCGAGGCGGCGCGGATCCGCGGCGCCGTCAGCCGCATCGCGTTCTCCACTTCCCAGATGGCTTCCGGCTTGAGCAGGCGGCGTTTCGCGGGGTCGTCATAGTGGGTCTTGAGCGCACAGCCGCTGCTGGCCTGCCGCAGCGTCACGAAGGCCTGCCAGAGCGCTTCGAAATCGAAATCCGGCAGCAAGGGTTCGGTCAAGAAAGATGCCTCCGCGAACCGGCCAAGTGCTGCCTCGCACAAGCCGAGAATACCTGTCTCAACCGGCAAATGACCGCCGAGGTCACTGAGCCAGGCGATGCGGCCGCCAGTCGCTTTTGTTGCAAGCCCTTCGAGGAACGAACCCGGTTTCTCATAGGACAATGGCGCGTACGGATGATAACCCGCCTGCACATCGAGCAGGAGTGCCATGTCGGCGACATTGCGACCCATCGGCCCGTCGACGCCCATCTGCGCATGAAAGACCTCGAGATCCGGTCCGCCGGGAACAAGCCCCTGTGACGGGCGGAAGCCATAGACATTGTTCCAAGCGGCCGGGTTGCGCAGCGAGCCGCCAAAGTCGCTGCCATCGGCGACCGGCACCATGTCGAGCGCCAGCGCCACCGCCGCGCCGCCGCTCGAGCCGCCGGCTGTCAGGGCCGGATCGAAGGCGTTGAGCGTCGGCCCGAAAACGGTGTTGTAGGTGTTGGAGCCAAGCCCGAATTCGGGGACGTTGGTCTTGCCGATAATGATGGCGCCGGCGTCGCGGATGCGCTCGACGAAGAAATCGTCTTCCGGGGGCACGAAATCGGCGAAGATCGGCGAGCCGAAGGAGGTCCTGATGCCTGTGGTCGAGGCGAGGTCCTTGATGGCGATCGGCAGGCCGAAGAGGGGGCCGGCTTCCGCTCGCACCGGATTGGCATCGGCCGCGTCGGCTTCGCGCAGGATGTCGCCGCGGTCGCGCAAGGAGACGATGGCGTTGACCAGCGGGTTGACCGCCTCGATGCGGTCGAGGAATGCCGTGACCACCTCGCGTACCGAAAGTGTCTTCCGGCGGATCGCGTCAGCGAGTTCGATAGCGGACAGGCGGCAGATGTCACCGGCCGGCGTCACGGCATGCTTTGTCCGAGGGCGCAGCATCTCAACGGGTTTCCTGCAACGCCTGGTCGACATCCCGGGCCAGCGGTATCGCCGGCTGGGCGCCTGGCTTGAGGCAAGCCAGGGAACCAGCCGCGCCGGCGCGCGCCAGCGCCTGTTCGAGCGTAAGGCCGGACGACAGACCGGCGGCGAAATAGCCGCAGAACGTATCGCCGGCGCCGACCGTGTCGACAGGCGTGATCTTCCGTGCCGGAACGGTGAGGAAATCGGTGGGCGTCGCCGCCATCACGCCGTCGCCGCCGAGCGTGACGACGATGGTGTGGCCGGTCTTCCCAGCAAAGTCGCGCATGCGCGCCGCCCGATCGCGGCCTTGCAGTGACAGAGCTTCGCCATAGAGATCGAATTCAGTCTCATTGGCGACGGCATAGTCCGCTTTGCCGAGAAAGCCGGCTGCTGCGCCCTGGAAGGGTGCTGTGTTGAGCACGGTGATAGCCCCGGCCGATCTTGCCTGGTCGAGGGCGGCTTCGACGGTCGCCAGCGGAATCTCATGCTGCAGCAGCACGACATCGCCCTGTTTGAAAAAGGCCTTGGAGAGATCGCCGGGCACCACAGACGCGTTGGCGCCCGGTATCACGGCGATGATGTTCTCGCCGTCGTCGCCGACCATGATCAGCGCCGTGCCAGTCGAGGCGTGGGTCTCGGCGACGCCGGACAGGTCGACCTTGCCGTCGCGCAGCAGCGCCAGCGCGTCGGCGGCGAAGCTGTCCTTGCCAACCGCGCCCACCATGCGCACCGAGGCGCCGGCGCGCGCGGCGGCCAGCGCCTGGTTGGCGCCCTTGCCGCCGGGCGCGGTGGTGAAAGCCGAGCCGGCCACCGTCTCGCCGGGGCTCGGCAGGCGGTCGACATTGGCGATAAGGTCGAGGTTGATCGAGCCGATGACGATAATCAAGCAAGGCCTCCTGGCAGTACAAATTCAAAGTGTCGGAGCGTCCTCGTTGGTCCGCGCGGGCGCCGGTCGTTTACAGTCGTGCGGGAAGCTAACCTGTACGGCGGCAGCTTGCCAGACCGCGCGACGGGTTTGCCTCGATTTGAGGCATCGTGGCTTATTCACAGCGCACGGTGACCGTGCCCTGATAGGTGCCGGCGGGAAAGATACCGCTCGATTTGGTGGCGGTGAGGTCGACCTGCACGGTGTGGGTGCCGTTGACAACCCGCTGCGGCACACTTCCGTTGATGTCGACCCCCGAGCCATCGAGGCGGAAGACCGAGGCGAAGATCACGTTGGTGTCGCCGCCGCTCGGCGCGGACGAGAATGCGGCTGGCGCCGGCGCCGAAACCGAATAGCAGTCCAGCAGATTGAGCAAGGAGCACAGCAGCGAGCTTGCCACGACAGTGGCGCTCGCGCTCGATCCGCCTGCCTGTTTGGAACCCAGTATGCCGATGGTGGGATTTGCAGTTATTGTTCCCGACGTCCCGACCATGATGGTGCAGGTGCCAATGATCGCCGCTTGCACCGGAAAGCAGAAGCCGGCAAGTGCTGCCATCGCAAGCAGCGCGCGGTTATTTCTTCTTCTTTTTCTTGCCATCGCCGGTTCCGGTCCTGATGCTCCAGCCTTCGTTGGCCCATCCGGGTGATGCGGCCGCGGGAGCGCTGGCGGCCACGCTCGCCGTCTGGCCGTCGGCGCCGAGGCCCATCTTGAGGAGTTTCAGTTCCAGTTGCAGGCGGTCGACCTCAAGCTCGTAGAGGCGGCTGCAGTCGATGCGTTTCGGCGTACGCCCGATCGGGATCACCACCCGGCCATAGGTGGCAACGCTGTTGTCCGACTGGCTGTTGCCTCTGATGACGCCGAGATCGACATAGGCGCCGGTGCCGGAGACCGCGGAACGGCAAGTGGTGCCGTCCGCGGCATGGACCTCGTCCTGGCCTTGGGGCAAGGTGACGCCGGGCAGGTTGAAGCCGCTCTCGTTCTGGTTGAGATTATAGACATCCTCAGCCAGAACCGGCGAAATACAAGCCGTCGCAGCCGCGAGCGCGAATGTCAGGATTTGCGGCGCCCAAAGAACTTTCCGCATATCTGTGCCCTTATCTGCGTCTGTTGGTTGGGAAAGGGGATGCTTTCGGTACAGATACGCACCTTACGCTCGGCGGCGCCGTCGAAGGGCACGACCACAAGGACAGGACGGGAAGCCTGGGAAGCCAATTGGAAGACACTCGGAGAGATTCTGGCGGCTACTGGCTGAAAATCCTGATCGTAGACGTGGATTTCGACCTGGATCTTCCGGTCGTAGGGATTGGCGGGGAAAACGCGGACAGCGAAGACGTCGGTGAAGCTGTTGACCTCGCCACGCATCGGCGACATCGACTGCGCCTTGGCGGCAATGGGTGCCAATCCGACGGCCACTGCCGTCGCCAGGATTCGAGCATGTTTCAAGGATCCCTCCTTCGCTACGGCGTCATTCGCAGCGCAGCGTTACCGTTGCCTGATAGTTGCCGGAGGCGAAGCGGTTGCTGCCACCCTTGGTGCCAGCGAGATTGACCGAGACGAGGTCGGCGCCGGGGGTTCCGATGCTGGTGACCGCGCCAGTCTCAACGATAGAATGCGTGCCCGCGGCGGAGTAGGTCGGTGTCCAGGTCGTCGACGTTACGTCGGCCGAAGGCACCGTCGTCGTGGTGACCGGATCGACGCTGAGTGACACACCTCCGGTTGTCGTCAGCGTCACGGTTCCGGCAGAACCGCCGCTGTTGTGGGAACTGAGGGATTGCAGATCGGGGCTGACCGTCATCGTGCCATTGGTGGCAATGACAAGCGTGCAAGTCGGCGTGATCGTGCCATTGAAAATGACATTTTGCGGCGTGGCCAATGCAGTCTGGTCAAAACAGGCAACCAGCAGAACTGCGCCGAAGGCGGCGCGAAACAACGTCATCGAGACCTCCTATCAAGCCGGATCGCCCGAATTAATATGGGTCATCATCACTTTATCGTGGTTAATTTAGAGTTAACTAAAATAATAACTGAAAATAATAAACATGATAACCGGAGGTTGCATTCGGTTGCAAGCAAGCAAAATTAGACAAGAAATCCTAATTATACTTGATAATATCGATATTCACGATACCTGCCCGGCTTCCCAGCCCAGAATGGCGCGCTTGCGGGTCAGGCCCCAGTGATAGCCGGTGAGGTCGCCGGACTTGCCGATGGCGCGGTGGCAGGGCACCACGAAAGAGAGCGGATTGGCGCCGTTGGCGGCACCGACCGCGCGGCTGGCGGACGGCGCGCCGATGCTGGCGGCGATCGACGAATAGGTTCGGGCCTTGCCCATCGGGATCTTGAGCAGCGCCTCCCAGACCCGAACCTGGAAGTCGGTGCCGATCATGACGACATGCAGTGGCTGATCGGAGCGCCACAGCGTCGGGTCGAAGATGCGCGCGGCATAGGGGCCTGTAGCAGTCATATCCTCGACATAGATGGCGTTCGGCCAGCGGCTGGACATGTCGGCGAAGGCGGCGCGTTCCTCGCCGGGGTCGCTGAAGGCGAGGCCGGCAAGCCCGCGGTCCGTGGCCATGATCAGGGCAGTGCCGAACGGCGAGGGATGATAGCCGTAGCGGATGGTGAGCCCGGCGCCGCGTGTTTTGTAGTCGCCCGGCGACATTGCCTCATGGGTGACGAAAAGGTCATGCAGCCGGCCGGGGCCGGACATGCCCAGTTCGAACGAGGTTTCAAGCAGCGGCATGCCCGAATCGAGCAGCCTGCGCGCATGATCCAGTGTTACCGCCTGCAGGAAGGCCTTGGGCGACAGGCCGGCCCAGCGGGTGAAGAGTTTTTGCAGGCCGGTCGGCGTCTCGCCGACCTCCTCGGCCAGTTCTTCGAGGGAAGGCTGATCGCGATAGTCGAGGCTAATCTTCTCGATGGCACGGCGCACGACTTCATAGTCGCTGCCTTGCGGCGTGATGTCCTTTTCGAGGATCGCTGTGTGTGTGCTCATGGAACTGTCTCCTTGAGCCGGAATATCGCCCCTTGGGGCGTCGATCGCCACCCGAAACTTGCCTTCTGGCCGCGCATGCCCAGATAGACTCCGATCTCGAGCCCAGGAGTCGCCCATGGCTGGCGAAAAAGCAGATCTCACCGGGGCAAAGGAGACCTTGCTGATGACGCTCTACGGCAAGGCGCTGGAGAGCCGGTTGCCGGATTCGCTGCTCGGGGACCGTTTCGCCGACGGGGCGGTGCGCAGGATCGACTATGATTTCTCCAGGCTCAAGGTCGACGGCAATCTCGGTGTCGGCCTGGCGATCAGGGCAAAGACGCTGGACGTCCGCGTCGAGGACTTTCTCGCCAGAAATCCTGATGCCATCGTGCTGCACCTGGGTTGCGGGCTCGATACGCGCATCTTCCGTGTCGATCCGCCACCAGGCGTGGACTGGTTCGATGTCGACTACCCCGAAGTCATCGAGCTCAGGCGCAAGCTTTACCCTTCCCGGCAGCATTACCATCTGGTCGCCTCGTCGGTGACCGAACCCGGCTGGCTAACTGAAGTGCCCCGCAATCGCCCGGCCATCGTGGTGGCGGAAGGGCTGACGCCATATCTTCCTGCCGATGAAGGGCCACGCCTGTTTGCGCGGCTTGTCTCGCATCTTGCCAGCGGCGAACTGGTGTTCGACGCCTACAGCCATTTCGGCCTGAAGCTGCTTCGTCTCAATCCGACCATCAAGGCGACAGGCGCCGAGGTTCATTGGGCGATCGACGATCCGCACGAACTGGAGCGAGCCGTCCCGAAGCTGCGATTCGTCGAGGACATCTCGGCCTACAAGCCCGAACACGCCGCCCGCATGGGCTGGTCCGCGAAACTGTTCGTTCGCCTTTGGACATACATTCCCGCATTGCGTAAGGTCGGCAGGCTTTTGCGCTATCGGTTCTGAAGCGTCCTCTCTGTTCGGCGCGCTTTCCCGCGAAAACCGCGCTTCACACTTTTCCTGGAATTGCTTCAGCGCGCCTTGGCGATCGCCAGCGCCCGTGAAAAAGCCGTGGCAAAGCTTTCTCGGGAGTCTGGGTCCAGGAAAGATCCGATCGGCACGTTCTGGCCCTGGCCTTCGACCGTCATCCGTGTGATGCCGATCTCGGCATGACGGGCGACCGAAAACCGCGCCCAGAACGGATTGAAGCGATGCGCTTCCGATTTACCGGATGGCGCCGTCTTGCGGATGTCGAGGCTGGTGCGCGAAACCGACACTTCCTCGCGGGCACGGGCGGCCCGATAGTTGACACGGAAGGCGATATAGACGGCGGCCACGTCGAGGCCGAAGAAGCCAAACACCGGCCAGGCACCGCGCGACAGGAAAAACGCGCCTGTCACCAGCCAGCCGAACAGCAGCGCGCTCATCAGGATGAAGAAGCCTGTCCGGCCCAGCGACCGGTGCGGGGTCAGCAGGGCGCGAAAGAATGGTTCGTCGGCCTGAAACGAGGCGTTTGTGTCGCTCATGGCGGGATATTATAGGAGGGAAATGACGAGCCCCAAGTCCAAAGATTCTTCCATCTCCAAAAAAGAGCTGCTGCCCGGCCGGCGTGATGGATCGAACGCCAAGCCGCGCCCGCGGCCGGTGCGGCGCACTTCGCGCTACAGCCCGGCCGAAGTGCACGAGATCTTCCGGCGGTTTTCCGTCCAGAGGCCGGAACCGAAGGGTGAACTCGAACATGTCAACGCCTTCACGCTGCTGGTCGCGGTGGTGCTGTCGGCGCAAGCAACCGATGCCGGCGTCAACAAAGCGACACGGGTGCTGTTCAAGGCCGCCGATACGCCGCGCAAGATGCTGGCGCTGGGCGAAGCCAAGGTCGGCGAGTACATCCGCACCATCGGGCTTTGGCGCAACAAGGCCAAGAATGTCATTGCGCTGTCGCAAGCGCTGATCCGCGACCATGACGGCGAGGTGCCCAACGACCGCGATGAATTGGTCAAGCTGCCGGGCGTCGGGCGCAAGACCGCCAATGTCGTGCTCAACATGGCCTTCGGCCAGCACACGATGGCGGTCGACACCCATATTTTGCGCATCGGCAACCGGCTCGGGCTGGCGCCCGGCAAGACGCCGGAACAGGTCGAGCAGGGGCTGCTCAAGATCATCCCTGATGAATATATGCGCCACGCGCATCACTGGCTGATCCTGCATGGCCGCTATGTCTGCAAGGCGCGCAAACCGGATTGCTCGGCCTGCGTCATCGCCGACATCTGCAAGGCAGAGGTGAAGACGACCGATGTGCCGGCACCACTGGTCGAGCTCGCACCGCTTGAAGCGGCCACCGCCTAAATCAGTAGCCGTAGCCGCGCGCCATCGCCGCCGCGAAGACTGGGATCAGCAGGAAGATGAAGGCCTCGGCGCGGATGTAGGTCTTCACCGACGCAAGCTCGGTCGCCGGCACCAGGAACGAGGGATTGGCGCTCGCCTGCCTTTTCCAGGAAATGAAGCGCACCGTCGGGATGATCGACAGCAGCCCGACCATGCCAAACGCCGCCATCTTGGCCCAGAACACCCAGTTGTAGACGTAGAATTCCCAACCCTTGAGGCCATAGAAGACGCGGCCGATGCCAACGATGATGATCAGCGCGGCGATGATGCCATAGTGGCGGTCGATGCCGGCGAGCCGCTTGAGCGTGGCAGCGGCCAGATCGCCGCGGATCAGAACGAATTCGGCGCCGATGATCCCCGCCAGTGAAAACACCAGCACATGATGGACAATGGCAAGCACAAGGTCGGTGGTGTCCATGTTCGTTCCCCTGGGTTTGACGGTCCGGCCCGCACCTGAAAAGGGGGTGCGGTTGCAGGTGCTGAATCAGCCTGTCGTGAAAATAACACCGTCGCGCAAAATTCCCATAGCGGCGCCTGGATGATAGGCCCTATCGCCCTGGCCCTTGCACCGCGTCGGCGATTTGCTAAGCGCTGACGATCCGTGCGAGGCAGATCTCATGAACAATCCACAAACGACCGGCGCTCCTGTCATCGAGACGAAGCGAACCACCCTGCGGGCACACCGGCTGGGCGATTTCGACACCTATGCCGCGATGTGGACCGATCCGGTCGTCACCCGTTTCATCGGCGGCAAGCCGCGCACGCGCGAAGAGAGCTGGATGCGCTTCCTGCGTCACGCCGGCCTGTGGTCGCTGCTCGGCTATGGTTTCTGGGCGATCGAGGAGAAGGCTACGGGCCGTTTCATCGGCGAAGCCGGCTTTCACGATCTGAAGCGCGATATGGAGCCGTCGATCGAAGGCATTCCCGAGGCCGGCTGGGCGCTGGTTCCAACTGTTCACGGAGCAGGCTTCGCCACCGAGGTGGTAGGCCGCGTGCTCGCATGGAGCGACGAGGCGTTCGGGCGGGCGAAGACCGTCTGCATCATTGATCCGGAAAACGCCGCTTCGCTGAGGGTCGCGGCGAAGTGCGGTTACCGGGAAGTGGTGCAGATCACCTACCATGATACCCCGACCATCCTGCTGGCGCGGTGACCCTAGCGCCAGATCCAGATCTCCGGTCGAATCGATCTGAGATCTAAATCCGCCTCTAAATCAAAGGGATAGACCATGATGTCGTCCGAAAAACCGCTTCGCACTTTTCGGCATCATGCTCTAGGCGGCGTGATCGACTGGACTTACCCGCTCTGATAGCATCGATCATAGTGCGAAGGGGGATGATCGATGCGTGCATTCAAGACGATAGCCATGGCGTTTTTCTGGGCGGGGTTTGTTCTCGCGCTGACATTGCGGTTGGCCGCTGCCGACGCGACGGTGCCGACCGCCGATATCGAGGGCGCCGCCGACAACCATCTCGCCAAGCGCTACGAAGGCTCATTCATCGTCTCCTATGAGAAACTGGCCTTCACGGATTTCAGCGTGCCGCTGTCGCCCCTCAAGCCGAGCGCCGACCCTGACGCGCGTGATGCGATGAATAATCGTGTTTTTGCACCTGACAAGAAGGCCGAGGTCGAAGGCGCCCTGACCCGCATTGCCTATGTACTGCCGGCCGAGCGTTCGCCGCTCGAAGTGCTGCGCAACTATCAGGATGTGATTGCGGCGGCCGGCGGCGAAACCTTGTTCGAATGCAAGAAGGAGGAATGCGGCGGTGCCGCTGACCGTTCGTCGAGTGGTGGCGGCGGCGATATGAGCCTGACGATGTATTCCTTTCATGAGAGCGATCTGAAGGACGCGGCATTCTCCAATGGCGCCTGCGCGCTGACCTCCGGCATCAACGACCAGCGCTATTTCTCGGCCAAGGTGCCGCAGGACGGTGGCGACGCCTATGTGACCGTTCAGACCTATTCGATGACCGACGATCTCTACTGCAAGGAGCTCAACGGCCGCACCGTTGCCATCGTCCAGGTGCTGGAACCCAAGGCGCGCGACAAGAAGATGGTGGTCGTCGAGGCGGCCAAGATGGCGGATTCGCTTTCCGCTACCGGCAGCATCTCGCTCTACGGCATCTTCTTCGACACCGACAAGGCTGACATCAAGCCGGAGTCGGAACCAACGCTGAAGGAAATCTCGACGCTGCTGGCCAACGACCAGAAGATGGCCGTGATCGTCGTCGGCCACACCGACAATCAGGGCGCCTTCGACTACAATCTCGACCTGTCGTCGCGACGAGCGCAAGCGGTCAAGGCGGCACTTGTGTCGAAATACGGCATCGACGGGGGGCGGCTGACCGCTGCCGGCGCCGGCATGATGGCGCCTGTCGCCAGCAATGATGATGACGCGGGCCGCGCCAAGAACCGCCGTGTGGTTCTGGTCAAGTTGAACTGAGCGAGCCTTCCCAACGAGGACACATTCTATGACAGCGCGTCCGCCGCGAGGCTCGCCTGCTCGAGCATGGAGGCGTCCTCGCCGAAGGCGCGGGTGGCGCGGGCCGACGAGTGAGGCTCGGAGCTCTTTGGCCGAGGCCTGATTGATCTTGCTCTAGACCTGATCGACCGGCGCAGGCTGGGGGAGATTCAAGGTCTTCACCAATGTCGAAAGTTCGGGCTCATCGATGAGCATGGCCGCGTCGGCCGGCGCCAGCCAGGCCCGTTGGCGTCGTTTGGCTTCCTGCCAGTCGGCCAGTTCCTCGGTCACCTCAAGCAGATAGACGATGACGTCGACGCGGACAAAGCGGTTGGCCAGCCGCTTCCAGTAGGAATAAGTGCCCGCCGGCTGCTTCAGTGTCTTGCCGAGCACGCCGGCTTCCTCCTGCGCCTCGATGGTGGCCGCCTTGCGTCCGCTCTTGCCCGTCATCGGCCATCCCTTGGGGACGATGAAGCGTCTGGTGGTTCGCGACGTCACCAGCATCACCTCGATATCGCCGCGCGCGTTCAGCCGAAAGGGAATAGCCGCCACCTGACGGATCCTCTCGCCCTTCTTTGCCTTGCGCACGGCCTTTTTTTTGGTGGCTGCCATTTCGTCGATCCAGTCGATGCAATGCCGCATAGCGCGACAAGGCATCGTTGCAAAACCAAAACTTTCGCGTGTGCCGAAAGGCACTCCGAATACATAAGTCGGCTAAATAAATGAAAAACGCCTGGATGTCAGCGGCAATTGCTCACGGCGGTGGTGCCGATTATCTGCGTCTGGCAGCCTGGCTTGAGTTGCAGCACGACTGTCGGCGGCTGCCGAACGATCTGACGGTCCTGGGCACGATACTGCTGCTGTTGCTGCTGGTATTGCTGCCGCTGTACCCTGTTTTGCAGGATTTGCAGGTCGTTCTGCCGGATCAGCGCGTTGTCACCGGTGGCGGAATTGAGGGCTTGCGCGGAAGTGGGCGGGCAAACGCCCACCAGCATTGCCGTGGCCACCATTGCCGATGTGAAAATCGTTGATGGTCGAAGCGCCGACATTCGCTCATTCCCGCGTAATGAATCCTGGTCTCAATATAGGGGCGTCGGTCCGGCCGTGCCATATCCAAGCGTTGATCGAGACGAAATCGGCTTGTCGACCGCCGAATGGCGGCGGCCTAGAATCTGCCTGGCAACCTCGCATTGAACTTGACGGAAGCCGTCGATTCGCCGCTCTATCGGGTCGGCGCCGGCCTTGAGCCGAACGGCGTCAATGGCGTCGGCATGTCCATCAGGTATAATGGCGCCTTCGGCGAAACATTAAACGGAACGCGATCAGCGCGTCTCTCAAGGTCAGCTTCCAGCTGGCCCGAGGCAGAGCCGGGCGGGAGGGATCTTTATGAGGAAGTACGCGTATCTCGTGGCGATGCTGGGTGTTGCCTGCACCATCGGCGTGCCGGCCGTGGCGGCGCAGACCAAGGGCGACAAGGTCACCGCGCCGCCCGCCGCCGTCGATGCGCCGCAGCTACCTGGTGGCGCGTCGGCACTGTCCGAAACCCATGGCGATTGGACGGTCAATTGCCAGATATCAGGCACGACCAAGACCTGCAGCCTGTCGCATCAGCAATTCAACAAGCAAAGCAACCAGCGCCTGCTGGCGATCGAGTTGTCGAGCAAGACCGGCGAGGATGCCACGGGAACGCTTGCGCTGCCGTTCGGCCTGGCGTTGGCCAAGGGGGTCAGCCTGACCATCGACGATCAGAAACTGGACGGCAGCCTGGCATTCAACACCTGCCAGGTCGTCGGCTGTCTGGTGCCGGTGGCGTTCGATGCGGCTGTCACGCCGCTGCTGAAGTCGGGTACCACCCTGAAGATCGACGCCTTCGCGGCCGACACCGGACAAGCGGTGAGCTTTTCCATTCCGCTCAACGGCTTCGCCGGCGCGCTTGCCCGAACCGCGGAGCTTTTGACCAATTGACCGCAAAGCTCATGTGGACCCGCAGGACCTGAAGCGCGCGCTTGAATGCGGTGCGTCACCGCAGCGAACGTGGCGGCAGGATGTCTTTGCGTCGGCTCAAACGACGATCGTTTTCAACCGTTCCGCGATCAGGGCGGCGAGCCGCGCCGCCACTTCGTCCTTGCTCATCTCTGGCCATTCCTCGACGCCGGCCTTCGACACGATCCGCACCCGATTGCGGTCACCGCCCATCACGCCCGAAGGACCGACGCCGCTTTCCTGCGACACGTCGTTGGCAACGATGTAATCGGCGCCCTTCTTCCGGAGTTTGGCCTCGGCGTTGCGCAAGAGATCCTGTGTCTCGGCGGCGAAGCCGATCACAAGCCCGGGTCGCTGGCTGTGATGGCCGATCCCGGCGAGAATGTCGGGGTTCTCGACCATGCGCAGCACCGGCGGCCCTTCGCCCGCGACCTTCTTGATCTTTTCACCGGCCGAATTTTCGCTGCGCCAGTCGGCAACGGCGGCGACGAACACCGCCGCGTCGGCGGGCAAAAGCTGTTCCACCGCATCGCGCATCTCTTGTGCTCGTTCGACATGGATGGTCTTGACCCCGGCGGGATCGGCAATGCCGACCGGGCCGGAGACGAGACGCACATCGGCGCCGAGCCTGGCCAGTGCCGCGGCGATGGCATGGCCCTGCTTGCCGGACGAACGGTTGGCGATGTAGCGCACCGGGTCGATCGGCTCATGCGTCGGGCCGGAGGTGACGATGATCTTGCGTCCCGACAGCGGCTTGGGCCCGACATCGAGCAGCGCCTCGATGGCGGCGACGATCTCCAGCGGCTCGGCCATGCGGCCTTCGCCCGCCTCATTGCTTTCGGCCATCTCGCCCTTGGCCGGGCCGACGAAGGCAATGCCGTCCTTCCGTAGCGCCGCACGGTTGCGGCGGGTGGCCGGATGCGCCCACATCCTGGGGTTCATGGCCGGCGCCATCAACACCGGCTTGTCGGTGGCGATGAGCACGGTGGAGGCAAGATCGTTGGCGTGGCCATTGGCAAGCTTGGCCATCAGGTCGGCAGTGGCGGGCGCCACCACCAGAAGGTCGGCCTCGCGCGACAACCTGATATGACCGACATCGTGCTCGTCCTGGCGGTCGAACAGGTCGGTGAAGACATGGTCGGCCGAGAGCGCGCCGACCGATAGCGTGGTGACGAATTCCTGCGCGGCCGATGTCATCACCACCCGAACCGCAGCACCGCGCTCGCGCAGCCGGCGGATGAGATCGAGCGCCTTGTAGGCGGCAATGCCGCCACCGATGATGAGCAGGATGCGCTTGCCGGAGAGGCCGCGCGAAAGCCTCTTGCCTGCCGGGGCGGTAGCCGGGGTCGCCGCGCCGTGCACGCTGGTCAACTCGCGCAGCGTTTTCTCGATCTGGTCGATGCGGCCCACTGGGCCGATCTGCCCGTCAACGGCGGCCCGGATCATGACCCGCGCCTGCTCTTCCATGGAGCGGTCGTTCTCCGCCGCCAATCGGCGCAGCAACTCCTTGACCTCATCGTCAAGGTTGCGGATCGTGATGCTGGCCATGTGATTGCACTCGGATGGGATGCCGAGTGCAATGATAGCAATGCAATCAGACTGCCGCAAGTTTGCGGACTTGGAGTCTGAGGCGACTGGAATGCTAGACGATCTTCCAGGCGATATAGACCAGCGTCAGTGCGATCACCCACAGGGCCAGGCGGCCGGAGCGGCTGTAATGCGCCTCGGCCTTGCCTATGGCGCGTGCGGTGGTCTCGTCGAAGCGCAGGCCGTGCTCGGCCATCAGATCGATCTCGCGCGACAGCCGATCGGTGCGCGCCGCAAGCTCGGGCGCCTGGCGGGCCAGCGTCAGCAGCGCCTTGGCACCGTCGCGCGCGTCGAGCATCATGCCACGCGGCCCAAGGTTGCCGGCGATCCAGCCGCTTACCACCGGTTCGGCCGTCTTCCACATGTTGAAAGCCGGGTCGAGCGTGCGCGCGACGCCCTCGACCACCACCATGGTCTTCTGCAGCAGGATCAGTTCCGGCCGCGTCGCCATGTCGAAGAGTTCGGTCACCTCGAATAGCAGCGTCAAAAGCTTGGCCATCGAAATGGTCTCGGCCGGCTGGCCATGGATCGGCTCACCGATCGCCCGGATCGCTTGCGCGAAGGCCGCGACGTTGTGCTGGCGCGGCACGTAGCCGGCTTCGAAATGCACCTCGGCGACGCGCAGATAGTCGCGCACGATGAAGCCGTAGAGGATTTCGGCGAGGAAACGGCGCTCCTTCTTGCCGAGACGTCCGGCAATGCCGAGATCGACGGCGACGATGGTGCCGTTTGCCTCGACGAAGAGGTTGCCCGGATGCATGTCGGCGTGGAAGAACCCGTCACGCAGCGTGTGGCGCAGGAACGACTGAATAAGGTTCGCGGCGATCGCCTTCAGATCATGGCCGGCGGCTTCGAGGCCGGCAATGTCGTTCATCTTGACGCCGTCGACCCATTCCATCGTCAGCACATCACGGCCGGTGCGCTCCCAGTCGACGGATGGCACACGAAAACCGGGGTCGTTCTTGGTGCTTTCGCCGAGTTCCGAAAGCGCCGCCGCCTCGAGGCGAAGATCCATCTCGATCTTGGTGGTCTGCGCCAGCGTCTCGGTGACCTCGACCGGCCGCAGACGACGAGACGACGGAATGTATTTTTCCTGCAGGCGAGCGGCGAGGAAATAGCTTTCGAGATCCTGGAAGAAGCGGCGGCGCACTCCCGGCCGAATCACCTTGACCGCCACCTTGGTGGCAACGCCGTCGTGGACCGCGTCGGCGGCATGGACCTGGGCGATGGAGGCGGCAGCGACCGGGTCGCCAAACTGCGAATAGAGATCGCCGATCTTGCGCCCGAGCGAAGCCTCGATAGCCGCAACCGCCTCGATCTTCGGGAAGGTGTGCATCTTGTCCTGCAACATGGCGAGATCGAGCGCCATGTCGTTGCCGACGACGTCGGGCCGCGTCGCCAGGAACTGGCCGAGCTTGACATAGGAGGGACCGAGCCGGACGACCGCCTTGGCCAGCCGGTCGCTGCGCTCATAGGCAAGCGCGCGGCGGCGGGTGAACAGCCGTGCCAGCCGCCAGCCAAATTTCGGCAGGCCGGACAGTTCCTCGCCTGGCAAGGCGGCAACGACGCCCTCGCGCATAAGCACCCAGCCGGCGCGCATAAGCCGAAATCCAGCGCTGGCGGTGCTCATGGCCGCGCCCGTTCTGCCGGCTCTTCGAACCGGCATAGCGCATGTCGAACGTGAAAAATGCCCCCCGGCCTCAAAGCTTCCAGCCCGAATGAAGCGCGGCAATACCGCCGGAATAGTTGCGGAAGGAAACGCGATCGAAGCCGGCGCGGGAAATCATCGTCGCGAAATTCTGCTGGTTGGGAAACCTGGCGATCGATTCGACCAGATAGGAATAGGGCTCGCCGTCGCCGGTCACCATCTTGCCTATCTTCGGAATGGCGTTGAACGACCAGGCTTCGTAGACCTTATCGAGCAGCGGCATCTCGACCTCGGAA
This sequence comes from Mesorhizobium sp. M1406, assembly GCF_040317555.1. Classification (NCBI taxonomy): domain Bacteria; kingdom Pseudomonadati; phylum Pseudomonadota; class Alphaproteobacteria; order Hyphomicrobiales; family Phyllobacteriaceae; genus Mesorhizobium; species Mesorhizobium sp. M1406. Next base: position 97,878 of record NZ_JAMYKW010000016.1, read on the forward strand.
AATTCAAGGCACAGGAAGCGCCCTCCCGGCTTCAACACGCGGAACGCTTCACCGAGCGCGACATCGATGCGCGGCACGTTGCGGATGCCGAAAGCGATGGTGTAGGCGTCGAATGTGGCATCAGGGAAGGGCAGTTCCTCGGCATTGGCCTCGACGAAATCGGTGTTGCCGGACAGGCCTTTCTTTTCGGCGCGTTCGCGGCCGACGGCCAGCATCGAGCCATTGATGTCGAGCACCGTGGCATGGGCATTGCCGTGGCTGGCATCGACGATGCGAAAGGCGATGTCGCCGGTGCCGCCGGCAACGTCGAGCACGCGCCAGCCGATCCTTTTTGGAGGATTGAGCCATGTCACCATGGCATCCTTCCACAGCCGGTGCAGGCCGGCCGACATCAGATCGTTCATCAGGTCGTAGCGGTTGGCCACCTTGTGGAAAACATCGTTGACCAGGGACTGCTTGTCGCCTGCCCCAACACGCTTGAAACCATAAGAGGTTTCCATGCCGCTCGCGGCCGTGGTTCTCTCAACTGACATTTTTTTGATCCGTCATAAAACCGGCGGGACCATAGCCGATCGATGGTGCGGGCGCTATTGTTTAAGGCGCGGTGTTCGGCCGCGCTTCCAGGTGGCGGTTTTCAAGACCTGGACTGACCGACGGGATGATTGAATGCCTTTGAAAGCGGAACTGCACTGCCACATCGAAGGGGCAGCGGCGCCTGAACTCGTCATCCGCCAGGCGCAGAAATACGGCAAGGACACCTCGCCCTATATCCAGAACGGTTCGTTCGTCTGGCACGATTTCACGTCCTTCCTCGCGGCTTACGACTTTTCCTCCGATCTGTTCCGGACCGAGGAGGACTATGCGCGGCTGGCCGATCATTATCTGACCAGCCTTGCCCGCGATGGGGCTATCTATTCCGAGATATTCACTTCGCCGGACCACGCCAGGAAGGCCGGGCTTTCGCCCAAGGCCTATACCGATGCGCTTGGCGAAGGCATGGCGCGCGCCAAGGCCAAGACCGGCATCGAGGGCCGCATGATCGTTACCGGCGTGCGCCATGCCGGCGTCGAGTCGATCGAGCAGGCGGCGCGTTTCGCGGCGCGCTGCGGGCACCCGCTGGTCACCGGTTTCGGCGTCGCCGGCGATGAGCGCATCGGCGAGATGGAGGACTATGTCAGGGCTTTCGAGATCGCCCGCGAGGCCGGGCTCGGCATCACCATCCATGCCGGCGAACTGACAGGCTGGGAGACCGTTCAGGCGGCGCTCGACCACATCCGTCCGTCCCGCATCGGCCATGGCGTGCGTGCCATCGAGAACCCGGACCTTGTTCGGCGCATCGCCGACGAGGGCGTCGTGCTGGAATGTTGCCCCGGCTCCAACATCGCGCTCAAGGTGTTCGACAGTTTTGCCGACCATCCGTTTCCGGCCCTGCAGACGGCTGGCTGCAAGGTGACGCTCAATTCCGACGATCCGCCTTATTTCTGGACCTCGCTGAAGCGCGAATACGACATCGCCGCCGAGCATTTCGCGATGAACGAAAAGGCTCTGGTCGCCGTGACCCGGACCGCCATCGAAGCCGCTTTCGTCGACAAAAAGACCAAGTCAGCACTTCTTGCCCGGTTGAACAGCGCGGCACGCTGATTTCTGCCGACAAAGCTGTGGTCGGGTCGGGCTAGGCGGTTCCTTGGCCGCCGCATTGTCGCTAGGGTTCGCTCAAGCAGCTTGGAGCGCGGCGCGTCCCAAAGGACCATGCGCACTTTCGGTCGCAGGCATCAGGAGAACACCATGAAGGGCGTCACCGTCATCGACCATCCGCTTGTCCAGCACAAGCTGACCATCATGCGCAAGAAGGAGACCTCGACGGCCGGCTTCCGCCGGCTGTTGCGCGAAATATCGCTGCTGCTTGGCTACGAGGTCACCCGCAACCTCGAACTGACGACGACGACGATCGAAACGCCGATGGAAACCATGGAGGCGCCGACGCTGGAGGGCAAGAAGCTGGTCTTCGCCTCGGTGCTGCGCGCCGGCAACGGCTTGCTGGAAGGCCTGCTCGACCTGGTGCCGGCGGCCCGCGTCGCCCATGTCGGGCTCTACCGCGATCACGAAACACTGGAAGCGGTGGAATATTTCTTCAAGGCGCCGAGCGACCTCGCCGACCGTCTGGTGATCGTCGTCGATCCGATGCTGGCGACCGCCAATTCGGCGATCGCGGCGATCGACAAGCTGAAGGAGCGCGGCGCCACCAACATCCGTTTCCTTTGCCTGCTGGCAGCGCCCGAAGGCATCGAGCGCTTCACCAAGGCGCATCCGGACGTTCCCGTCTTCACGGCATCCATCGACCGCCAGCTCAACGAGAAGGGCTACATCATGCCCGGCCTCGGCGATGCCGGCGACCGCATGTACGGAACCAAGTAGTACCAGGCAAAGTTGCCTGGTACGATTTACCGAATATTTACGCAAAGGCGCGGTTTTGGCGCCCGTTAAAGCTGCAAACACCATCCGGGCTTAAGGATCGGCTCTCACTACAGCGCCGCGCGTCCATTCGGACGCGCAAAGGACGCTGTAGCACTTTGATTTTGCGCATGCTTTTCCGAAAATCGATCCCGATTTTCGGGGTCATGCGGCGAGGCCGATCCATGCTGCGCAAACTTCTCATCCTTGGCGTTTTCGCCGGCACGTCGGCATCGATACCGATTGTGTATCAGTCGAATCCGCAATTCGTTGAAAACCTGCTGAAATCCACGGTGACGAGCAAACAAGCGGTCGAAGCCCAACCCGACGCCAATTTGGCATCGGTCCCCGACAAGCCGGTGGCGCCGCTGCCGATGGGCCGCAAGGTCGTCGTTGCGGCAGACGAGCGCGGACACTTCTCGTCGGCCTTCAAACTCAACGGACGTCAGATCGACGGCATGATCGACACCGGCGCCACACTGGTCGCCATCAACATTTCGACGGCGCGCAAGATCGGCCTGTCGCTGAACCCTTCCGACTTCAGTCACGAGGTCAGCACCGCCAACGGCACCATCAAGGCAGCCGTGGCAATGATCGACCGCCTGCAGATCGGCAACATCACGGTCAACGACGTCCAGACCATCGTGCTCGACGATAGGGCGCTGCGCACCAATCTGATCGGCATGAGTTTCCTTAATCGGCTCGATAAATACCAGGTCGAGGACGGCACGCTGCTGCTCGTTCAGTAAAGTCCTATTCGTTTTCCGCAATTCCCAAGGGAAAGCGCTATGCGCTTTTCCCGGGAAAACCGTTACACACTTTTCCTGGAATTGCTCAGCCGCGCGGCAGGATCCGCCGGATGACCGACTTGTCGGCGGCCGGCTTCGAAGCGCCGACCGTATAGGCCGAAAGCACGGCGGCGGCGGCAGCCTCGGCATCGGCCGATGAGCGGGCATGGACCAGCGCCAGCGGCTCGCCGACCCTGACCTCCGCGCCGATAGGCAACAGCCTGGTGATGCCGACCGCAGGGTCGACCTTGTCGTCCGGCCGCGTGCGTCCGCCTCCCAGGCTAACCACGGCGAGCCCAATGTCTCGGGTGGCGATGCCGGTGACGAAGCCGTTTTCGGTCGCCTTGACGGCAAATTCGGTCGCCGCCACTGGCAGATATTTTTCCGGCTTCTCGATGAAATCGGCCGGACCGCCAAGCGCGGCAACCATGCGCGAGAAAGTGGCGGCGGCGCGGCCGCTGGCGAGCGTCTCGGTGGCGCGCCGCATGCCATCCTGGTTGGACGACACCAGTCCCGCCGACTGCAGCATTTCGGCGGCCAGCGCCAGCGTCACGTCCTCCAGCCGATGGTCGCGAAACCGGCCAGTGAGGAAATCGACGGCATTGCGCACCTCGACGGCGTTGCCGGCGGCCGATGCCAGCGGCTCGTTCATGCCGGTGATCAACGCCGAGGCCTTCAGCCCGGCACCATTGGCGATCTCGACCAGGCTGTTGGCGAGTGCGGTTGCGTCGCGCGACTTCTCCATGAAGGCGCCGTTGCCGACCTTGACGTCGAGCACCAGCGATTGCAGCCCGGCCGCCAGCTTCTTCGACAGGATCGAGGCGGTGATCAGCGGCACCGATTCGACGGTTCCGGTGACGTCGCGGATCGCATAGAGCCGTCGATCGGCGGGCGCGAGGTCGGCGGTCTGGCCGATGATGGCGCAGCCGGTTTCAAGAACGGCCTTGCGAAACAGCGCAATATCGGGCTGGCTGGCATAGCCGGGGATCGCATCCATCTTGTCCAGCGTGCCGCCGGTGTGGCCAAGGCCACGGCCTGATATCATCGGCACATAAGCGCCGCAGGCGGCGACAATCGGCGCCAGCATGAGCGAGACATTGTCGCCGACGCCGCCGGTCGAATGCTTGTCGGTGACCGGGCCGGGCAGGTCCGACCAGTCGAGCACATCACCGGAATCGCGCATCGCCAGCGTCAGCGCCACCGCCTCGTCGCGGCTCATGCCGTTGAAGAACACCGCCATGGCGAAGGCACCGACCTGACCGTCCGAAACGGCCCCATCGGTCACGCCCTCGACGAAGCCGGCGATCTCCTGCTCCGACAGCCTCAGGCCGTCGCGCTTGCGGCGGATGATTTCCTGCGGAAGCATCAGCTCTCCAGCAGCCCGTCGCGGAACACGCGCTGCAGGATGGTTGCCAGCCGCGCGCCGCCTATCGGTGCCATGTCCTTGGTCTCCTGGTGCGAAAGCTCGGCACCGGTCATGCCGGCCGCCAGATTGGTGATGACCGAACAGGCGGCGACGCGCAGCCCGAGGAAACGGGCGAGAATGACCTCCGGTACGGTCGACATGCCGACCGCGTTGGCGCCCATGATGCGGGCCATGCGGATTTCAGCGGGTGTTTCGAAGCATGGCCCCGAGAACCACATGTAGACGCCCTTGTGCAGCGCGGTGCCGGTCGCTTTCGCCGCCCGTTCGATCGCCTTGCGGATGCCGGCATCATAGGCCTCGGTGAGACCAACGAAGCGGCGGTCGCTGGGCTCCCCGATCAGCGGATTGCTTCCCGAGAAATTGATATGGTCCGATATCAGCATCACCGAACCTGGCGGCATATCCGGATCGACCGAGCCGGCGGCATTGGTGAGGATCAGTTTCGTGATGCCGATGCCGGCAAGCACCTCCAGCACCGGACGCATCGCCGCAGCAACGCCGTGCTCATAATAGTGGGCGCGGCCGGACAGCATCAGCACCGGCACGCCGGCAAACAGCCCCGCCACCACCTCACCAGCATGGCCGGTCACACCGCTTCTGGGAAAGCCCGGCAGCTCGGCATAGGAGATGCGGATCGGATCCTCGATCTGGTCGACAAGGCCGCCCAGGCCCGAACCCAGCACCAGCGCCGTCAACGGCGCGAGACCGTCCAGCCTTTCGATGAGATGATCCAGCGCCTTTTCCGTCATTTCAGCCAATTCCGAGTCAGGTCTTCATTGCAAGATGTCGCCGCGGAAACCATAGGGCAGCATGTCGCCCATGGTCACGGTTTCGGCCACGCCGGCATTGTCGCAGAGATAGAGCTTGGTTTCGGGCCGGCAGAATTCGGCCAGCCGCTGCCGGCAGCCACCGCAAGGCGAGCATTTCGCCATGCGCTCGGCAAGAACGGCGATCTCCACGATCTTGCCGCCCCCGCCCATGATGTAGTGACCGAGCGCTGTGGTCTCCGCGCACCAGCCTTCCGGATAGGAGGCGACCTCGATATTGGCGCCGGTAAAGATACGCCCGTCCTCGGTGCGCAAGGCAGCGCCCACTGGAAACTTCGAATAGGGCGCATAGGCCTTGGCCATGGCAGCCTTGGCGGCCTCGAACAGATCATGCGACATTCAGGTGTTCTCTCCGATGATCGTGTCCAAAAACCGGCACTAAGCCGCTCCGTTGCTCCCGCTCAGCGTTCCTTGACATATGGTACGCCGCCGGCGCGTGGCGGAATGGCCTTGCCGATGAAGCCGGCGAGCAGGATGACGGTGAGGATGTAGGGCAGCGCCTGCATGAACTGCACCGGCACCTTGCCGATGATGGGCAGCGGCGAGCCTTGCAGGCGGATCGACAGCGCATCGAGGAAGCCGAACAGCAGGCAGGCGAACATGGCATTGACCGGCTTCCACTTGGCGAAGATCAGCGCGGCCAGCGCGATATAGCCCTTGCCGGCGGTCATGTCCTTCACGAAGCCGCCATTCTGCACCATCGACAGATAGGCGCCGGCGATGCCGGTGAGGATGCCCGTGCAGATCAGTGCCCGGTAGCGCAGCCAGGCGACCGAGATGCCGGCGGTGTCGACGGCGGCCGGGTTCTCGCCGACGGCGCGCAGGCGCAGGCCGAACCGGGTGCGAAACAGCACCCACCAGGTGAACGGCACCATCAGGAAAGCGAGATAGACCAGGATCGAGTGGCCCGACAGCAGTTCGGCATAGATCGGCCCGATGATCGGCACGTCGTGCAGGGCGGCGGCACCAGGCCAGATGATGGCCTCGAAGCGCTCGCCCGGTTGCAGCGCCGGCGTGCGCCCGCCTTGCTGGAACCAGGCTTGGCCGAGGATGATGGTCGATCCGGCGGCGATGAAATTGATTGCCACGCCGGAGACGATCTGGTTGCCGCGATGGGTGATCGAGGCGAAGCCGTGGATCATGGCAAACGCGACCGAGATCAGGATGGCCATGCCGAGGCCGAGAAAGGCCGAATGGAACACGGAAGCCGCCGCCGCTCCGGCGAAGGCGCCGACCAGCATCTTACCCTCGAGACCGATGTCGAAGATGCCGGCGCGTTCCGAATAGAGGCCGGCGAGGCATGCCAGCAGCAGCGGCACCGAGAGGCGGATGGTCGAGTCCAGTGTCTGGACGATTGCGTTGAACACATCCATCTCAGGCACCCTTACTCTTGACCGCTTCCATGCCGACCGACCTCGGATTGAACGAGGCGAACAGCGCCTGGATGTAAGGCCTGAACATGTGCTCGAGAGCGCCGGCAAACAGGATGACGAGACCCTGGATGATGACGATCATGTCGCGGCTGATCGCCGGCATTTCGAAGGCAAGCTCGGCGCCACCCTGGTAAAGCATGCCGAACAGGATCGCCGCCAGCACGATGCCTATAGGGTGCAGGCGGCCCATCAGCGCCACGGCGATGCCGACGAAACCGGCGCCGGAAACGAAATCGATCGCGACATTGTGCTGGTCGCCCATCACCGGATTGAGCGCCATCATGCCGGCGAGCGCGCCCGAGATCATCATGGCGGTGATGATGATGCGGGTTTCCGAAATGCCGGCATAACGCGCCGCCTTCGGGCTGTGGCCGTAGGTGCGCATCTCATAGCCGAGCTTGGTGCGCCAGATCAGCAGCCAGACCAGGAAGGCCATGACCAACGCCAGCAGGAAGGAAATGTTCAGCGGCGCCGAACGGATCTTGGCGCCGAACAACTCGATGATCCAGTTGAGCTTAGGCAATTCCGCGCCGGCAAGGAAGTTGCGCGTCTGCGGCGCTTGCGACGCTGCCGGCTTCAAGGGGCCGACCAGCAGGTAAACCATGATCGAGGCGGCGATGAAGTTGAACATGATGGTGGTGATGACGATGTGCGAGCCGCGCTTGGCCTGCAGGTAGGCGGGGATGAGTCCCCACAACGCGCCCACGATCGCCGAAGCGACGATGGCCAGCGGAAATGTCAGCCACCATGGCAGCACGCTGTCGAAGGAAAGACAGACGATGGCGATGCCGAGGCCGGCGATGTAGGCCTGCCCCTCTGTGCCGATGTTGAACAGGCCGCAATGCGCCGCCACCGCCACGGAAAGCCCGGTGAAGATGAACGTGGTGGCATAGAACAGGGTGAAGGCAATGCCTGTGCCCTTACCGAAGGCGCCCTCGACCAGAATGACGGCGGCGCGCAACGGGTTTTCGCCGACCAGAAGCACGACGAAGCCGGCGACCACGAAGGCAACGAACAGATTGATCACCGGGATCAGGCCGTAGTCTGCCCAGGCCGGCAGCTTGGCGTAAGGGGTGCTCATTCCGCTGCCTCCTGGTGCTCGACGCCGGCCATCAGCAGGCCGAGTTCGCCTTCGGTCGCCTCAGGGCCGCGCTCGCCGACGATGCGGCCGGCAAACATCACCAGGATGCGGTCGGAGAGTGAACGGATCTCATCCAGCTCGACCGACACCACCAGCACTGCCTTGCCCTGGTCGCGCATGGCGATCAGGCGCTTGTGGATGAATTCGATGGCGCCGACATCGACGCCGCGCGTCGGCTGGCCGACAATCAGCACGCCGGGATCCTGTTCCATTTCGCGCGCGAGCACGATCTTCTGCTGGTTGCCGCCGGAAAAATTGGCGGTCTTGAGCCGGCAGTCCGTGGGGCGGATATCGTATTTAGCGATCTTGTCCTTGGCATCGTTGCGGATGGCATCGATGTTGAGGAACGGCCCATTCAGATAGCGGGGATCGTCGTGATAGCCGAGGATGGAGTTCTCGTTCTCCTCGAAGGCCAGCACCAACCCGACGTGATGGCGATCTTCCGGCACGTGCGCCAGGCCGCGGTCGCGCAATTCTCCGGGGTCGGCGGCACCGGTCAGGTCGATCGGCTTGCCGTCGAGCATGACTGAGCCCGAGACCGCGCGCCTGATGCCGGAAATCGCCTCGAGCAGTTCGGATTGTCCGTTGCCGGCGACACCGGCGATGCCGACGATCTCGCCGGCCCTGATATCGAAGGAGATGTCGTCGACCATGGTGACGCCGCGTGTATCCTTGACCGTCAGGTTCTTGACCGCGAGCTTGACGCCGCCGGCTTCCGCCTCGCCCTTTTCGACCCTCAAGAGCACGCGCCGTCCGACCATCAGCTCAGCCAGTTCCTCGACTGTGGTCCTGGCGGTCTCGCGCGTCGCCACCATCGTGCCCTGACGCATGACCGACACGGTGTCGGTGATATCCATGATCTCGCGCAGTTTGTGAGTGATCAGCACCACCGTCTTGCCCTGGTCCTTCAGCTGCCTGAGGATGCGGAACAGATGGTCGGCCTCTGCCGGTGTCAACACGCCCGTCGGTTCGTCGAGGATCAGGATCTCGGCGCCGCGATAGAGCGCCTTGAGGATCTCGACACGCTGCTGCAGGCCGACCGGCAGTTCCTCGATGATCGCATCGGGATCGACTTCCAGCCCGTATTCGCGCTCCAACCGCTCGAGTTCGGAGCGCGCCTTGGCGATGCTCTTCTTCAGCAGGGCATCGCTCTCGGCGCCGAGGATGACGTTTTCCAGCACCGAGAAGTTGTCGACCAGCATGAAGTGCTGGTGCACCATGCCGATGCCGAGCGCGATGGCGTCATTGGGCGTCTTGATCGCCGTCGGCTGGCCGCCGACTCGGATCTCGCCGCTATCGGCCTGGTAGAAGCCATAGAGGATCGACATCAGCGTCGACTTGCCCGCGCCGTTCTCGCCGACGATGCCGTGGATGGTGCCGCGCGCGATCTCCAGATTGATGTCCCGGTTGGCGCGCACGGCGCCAAAACTCTTGTCGATGCCGATCAACTCGATTGCGGCTTGCGCCATGCAGCCTGTCCCACTCTTATTTTTTTATCGCTTGGTCAAAACGCCTAGCATGACGCTCCGCCCGTGCCAATTGGCCGGAGCAGGGCCACTCTCGACAAATCCCGGTGTGCTTGTCAATTTCCAACGTGGCCGGGGCCTTCACATTCGCTAATATGGCGAAGCCGAAATTCGCATCACGGCGCAAAGGCTGTACGCTGCAAGACTGGGGATTTTGAATGACCGTGCTCGCCAACCGGCTGACGACGCTGGAGATCCGCGCCGCCGAACAGGAGAAGACCATCGAGGAACTGTCCGGCCAGATCGCCGAACAGTGGAAGGTGATCGAGCGCATGCAGCGCAAGCTCGATGCGCTGACCGATCGGTTTCTGGCACTGGAGGAGCAGACAGGAGACGAAGTGCCTGTAACCAAGCCGCCGCACTGGTGAGGAAAAGGGGCGCGCCCGCCATGGCCAGTGAAAGCGATCGTATCGCGCGGGCCGGCGACTATGTGCTTGGCCTGATGAACGACATGGAACGCGAACGGGCCGAGCGCGACCTGGAAATCGACCCGGCCTTCCGCGATGCGGTCGTGCGGCTTGCCGAACGCATGCATGTCTTCGACGATGCCGAACCTGAAGAGCGCTGGAAGCAGATCACGCAGCGCATCGGCGACCTGCCGCAGATGCGCAGCTCCGGGCTGGGCGATGCCGGGTCGCCAGCCGTGATCGAACGCCTGTCGCGGCGGCCGCACGGCATCGGCTTGCACGCGCTTGGCGGCCGGCGCGGATTTGTCGTTGCCGTCGGCCTGATCGTGGCCTTCGCGCTGGGGTATCTGGCGGGTAAATTATAGGCCACGCAAAACCGCCGAGCTTGCGCCCGGCGGTTTGCAAGATCATGGCCGATATTTATGCCGCTCAATAGGGGCAGGCGTTGTCGGCGGTGTAGTCGTGCACCTGGATCTTGCCGGAGATGATGTCGGCCTTGGCCTTTTCGACGGCCGCCTTCATCTCGTCGGTCACCAGCGCCTTGTTGTTCTCGTCCATGGCGTAGTCGACGCCGCCTTCCTTGAGGCCGAGGTTCTGCAGGCCACCCTTGAAGGTGCCGTTCTTGCCGTCCATGAAGGCGTTGTAGACGGCAACGTCGACGCGCTTCATCATCGAGGTCAGCACTTTGCCGGGCTGCAGGCCGTTCTGGTTGGAATCGACGCCGATGCCAAGCTTGCCGGCATCAGCCGCCGCCTGCAGCACGCCGACGCCGGTGCCGCCCGCCGCGGCGTAGACCACGTCGGAGCCCTGGTCGATCTGCGTCTTGGCGATCTCGCCGCCCTTGGCCGGGTCGTTCCAGGCAGCCGGCGTGTCACCAGTCATGTTCTGGATGACGTCCGTCGCGCCGGCCGACTTGGCGCCGCCGACATAGCCGCATTCGAACTTGCGGATCAGCGGAATGTCCATGCCGCCGATGAAGGAGACCTTCTTCGACTTCGAAGCCATCGCCGCCAGGATGCCGACCAGATAGGAGCCTTCATTCTCCTTGAATACCAGCGAGCGGACATTGGGCAGATCGACGGCGTCGTCGATGATGGCGAAGTTGAGGTCAGGATATTCGGCCGCGACCTTCTTCAGCGCGTCCTCCCAGGCAAAGCCGGCCATGACGATCGGGTTGCGGCCGTCCTCGGCAAAGCGGCGCAGCGCCTGCTCGCGCTGCGAGGCGTTGGAGACCTCGAATTCGACATAGGCCGTGCCGGTCTCGGTCTTGAACTTTTCGGCGCCGTGGTAGGCTGCCTCGTTGAAGGATTTGTCGAACTTGCCGCCGAGATCATAGAGAAGCGCCGGCTGGACATCCGCGGCGAAAGCCGGAAGAACCATTGCGGTTGCGGCCAGGAGGCCGAGAACGATACGTTTCATGTGATCCACACCCTGTCGGTTATTTTTTCCGTTATGCACCGCATACCGGCCCGGCTCTCCGGCAGGCATGCGACGTCAGCCAGGAGTGTATTCCCCTCCCGCTCGGCGGCAATCTGGCACGGCCCGAAACAAAATTCACGCGGAATTTTGACCTTTTGGAAAAGCATGGCGCGGGCGAGCCGCGCGGCAGCTTGATCCCTGCGCCAAAGGCCTCAGGCGGCGGCGGCCGGAATGTCGTAAGCGACACCCATGCCTTTCAAGTTGCAAGTGCCGTAAGGGTTCTTCGCCAGATATTGCTGGTGATCGCCTTCGGCGAAATAGAATTCGGTCGCCGGCGCGATCTCGGTGGTGATCCTGCCGTGGCCGGCGCCGCGCAGCGAAGCCTCATAGGCATCGCGCGAGGCGCTCGCCGCCCGCATCTGCGCATCACCGATCGTGTAGATCGCGGAGCGGTAGGCGGTGCCGACATCATTGCCCTGGCGCATGCCTTGTGTCGGGTCATGGCTTTCCCAGAACAGCTTCAGAAGTGCGGCATAGGACACGATCTTGGGGTCATGGACGACCAGCACCACTTCGGCATGGCCCGTAAGCCCGGTGCAGGTTTCCTGATAGGTCGGATTGGGCGTGATGCCGCCGGCGTAGCCGACCGCCGTGACCCAGACGCCTTCCCTCCGCCAGAACAGCCGCTCCGCACCCCAGAAACAGCCGAGCCCGAACATCGCCGTCTCCAGCCCCTCGGGATAGGGACCCTTGAGCGGTCTTTTCAAGACCTTGTGCCGTGGTGCGGTCGGGATCGCCCTGGCGCGGCCCGGCAGGGCCTCGGACGGCTTCGGCAGATTGAGCTTCTTGTTCAGCATGTCGCTGAGAAAGAACATGCACGGCTTTCCTCTCTGGGTGGAACGCGGAAGGGGATCAGTTCGCGGCGAACCGTCCGCGCGGTTGCCGCCGGTAGCCGATCGCATAGAGCAGGAAGGCCAGCACCGCGAACACGGCGAAGCCCGGCTGGTTGAGCGCCCAGGCGACGGCGCCGTCCCACAGCAGAGGGCCGGCCTTGGCCCGAACGAAGGTCTCGAAGGCGGCCCGAGTGTCCGGCGAGACCGCCAGCCAGCTGGTGTTGAGCGGTGTCAGCACCAGCACTGAGGCCGCCACGGTGCGCGTCGCGTCGAGCACCGCCATGATGACGGAAATCGACAGGGCGACCATGGCGGCAAGACGGAAGACGAAGCGAAACATCACAGACCTTCCTCCCGGGCCAGTCCTCAAGCTCCTCCCGAGGGCCTTCCGGCACATTTCGAAACGAGAGATAGAATGGCCCTGCCCACTTCGCAATCGGCCTACGCGAATTTGAAGTCCGCGCTTTCTCCGGTCGACCCTAAGCCACCGGCTTGCGTTTGCGCCATTGGACACGCCAGACGGCGAAAATGCCGCCGGCGATGGCGCCGATCACCAGCCCGGCCAGGCCGATAAACACGGCGAAATAGACGCAGGCGCCTTCGAAGCAGCTCATGTCGTTGGCGTCGGCAATGATCGAGCCGGCGAAGAAGCAGGCGAGGGCGCCGATGACGGCGCCGAGGATGATGCCGAGCAGGGCAGCGACGATCGGTCTTTGCGTCGCTCGACAGATGGCCAGAGGCGAAGTCAAGCAAGGCCAGCCGTGCGGTGTTGCCTGTGCACATCATTCGGCCGGCGGTACCTCAAAAAGGGCGCGCAGGCGGCTTCGCGAACGCTGTGTGGCCGGCAAAGCGAATAGACTGCCGTTATGGCTTGGCATTCGGCCCCGGATCGACTAGATGAGCCCCGCGCCTGTTGCTTCGACGGCTCAGGTGCAGGGGAAGGGCGTTCGCTGGTTGGCGACGCCGGCGCGGAATACCGCGCCACCACCCCAAGGGAGGTGCATCTCCCCAACCCGCGCGGCGAAACCGGCCGGCGCGACATGCATGGACGGAGAGGTGGCCGAGTGGTTGAAGGCGCACGCCTGGAAAGTGTGTTTACGGGAGACCGTAACGCGGGTTCGAATCCCGCTCTCTCCGCCAGCCCACAAAAAATGGTAGAACCCTCTGATATCGTTGCGTCTCGTAAGGGCGCCAGAAGGATCACGCGTGAACGCCCACGAGCCGGTTTTGGAATTGTTACGTGATCTGGTAGTGGTGATCCAAATCACAGGAGACGGCATGCCAAACGATGTAATCGTGCGCGACAGCAATGGCGCTCAATTGAATGACGGCGATTCCGTCACGCTGATCAAGGATCTCAAAGTCAAAGGCTCTTCGGAGACGATCAAGCGGGGTACGCTGGTGAAGAACATTCGCCTCAACGGCAATCCCGGCGAGATCGAATGCAACACCAAGCAAGTGAAGGGCTTGGTGCTCAAAACCGAGTTCGTGAAGAAGGCGTGACCGCCGAGGCGGCAATCAAGATGCAGCTTCGGTAAATATCAACCGTCTCGCCTTGCCAAAGAGCGCACAAGGCCAATGATTGTTGCGGCGTATAGTTCTCGGCCCGCAGCGCGACCAGGCTTGTGAAAGTTTTATCCGCATTTTAACCAATGAAGTTCATCGTCCTAAATGGTGAGGTATCGACTCGCGAGGGCGGGGTGGAATGACTGACCTGGATGACGAGGCTGATGTCGCAAAACTCAGCCCATCCAAACGCTGGCGAACAATAGTTCTGAAGACAGTCCAGTTTGTCTCGCCTGCCATTGCGATAGGGTGTGCCGCCACGGTCGGCTATTTCGCCTATATGGCCGCCAACCAAAAACCGCCGGCCGATATGGCAGCGCTGGCGGTGTCGATCCTCAAGTCCAGCGATGCTTCCCCGGAAATGCGGGAATGGGCCTCGGATGCCATAGGAATACAAAACGATATTGGAATGCCGGCCAAATCCATTCAGCAATGAATGCACCTCCCATCGTCATGGGTGAAAGCCACACCCCGACCACAGAAGCCCGGCTCGGCCCCCCAGCCGGGCTTTTCGCTTTTTCGGCGTTCCGGGCCGGCTGCACGATGACGTCCCGCTGGCCGGCGTGACGGCCAGCCGGTAGGGCGTGCGCGACGCACCGACCGCGACCCCTGGGATGGTCGCCAGGCCAAAACCTTTATGAAATTCCTATTTCTTTCCGCCCCGCCCCGTCTCGAACCTTTATGGCGATCGGGTCCATATTCCCCTCGAGAAAACACAGCCGGTTCCGTCAGCGGAAAAAAATGCGACGGGCCATGGCGTCGCGAATCTTCGTCGAGGGCGCCAAAGTACAAGTGAGCATAAGGAACAAACATAATGGACGGCATTGTTCTTGGGATCGGGGTTTTGTTTTTCGCCCTGTTCTTCACCTATGTCAAAGCCTGCGACAGAATTTGAGCTGAGGATAGGACCATGCTTTTCGATTACATCCTCGGTGGTGGCGTGACCTTGTTCCTGCTCGCCTACCTGACCTACGCGCTCGTTCGTCCAGAACGCTTCTGAAGGCACGGAAAGCCACAGCCATGACACTGAACGGTTGGATACAGATCCTGGTTTATTGCGGGATCATCATTTTGCTGGTGAAACCGCTCGGCGGGTACATGCACCGCGTCTTCAACGGCGACCGCACGCTGCTCTCGCCAATCTTCGGCCCGCTCGAGCGCGGGCTCTACCGCATTTGCGGAACCAGCGAACGCGAGGAACAGCACTGGACCACCTATGCGGTGGCGCTGCTGCTGTTCAACCTTGCCGGCTTCCTTGTGCTCTATGTCCTGCAGCGCCTGCAGGGAAGCCTGCCCTACAACCCCGCCGGCATGACCGCGGTTGAGCCAGGACTGGCCTTCAACACCGCCGCCAGCTTCATGACCAACACCAACTGGCAGAACTACGGCGGCGAGAGCACGCTGTCCTACCTCGTGCAGATGGCCGGCCTGACGGTGCAGAACTTCGTTTCGGCGGCCACCGGCATAGCCATCGCCATCGCTCTGATCCGCGGTTTTGCCCGCGCTTCCGGCAAGTCGATCGGCAATTTCTGGGTCGATATGACCCGTTCAACACTCTATCTGCTGTTGCCGTTCTGCATCGTGCTGACTCTGGTCTATGTCTGGCTCGGCATGCCGCAGATGCTTGGCGCCTACGTCGGCGCCACGACGCTCGAAGGCGCGCGGCAGACCATCGCCGTCGGCCCGGTCGCTTCGCAGGTGGCCATCAAGATGCTCGGCACCAATGGCGGCGGCTTCTTCAACGCCAATGCCGCGCATCCTTTCGAGAATCCCGACGCGATCTCCAACCTGATCCAGATGGTGTCGATCTTCGCCATCGGCGCAGCCTTGACCAACGTCTTCGGCCGCATGATCGGCAACCAGCGCCAGGGCTGGGCGATCCTGTCGGCCATGGGCGTCATGTTCATCGCCGGCGTCATCGTCTGCTACTGGGCGGAAGCCGCCGGCAACCCGCTGGTGCATGCGCTGGGCATCGACGGCGGCAATATGGAAGGCAAGGAGACGCGCTTCGGCATCGCCTTGTCGGCGTTGTTTGCCGTCATCACCACCGCCGCCTCCTGCGGCGCCGTCAATGCCATGCACGGCTCGTTCACCGCGCTCGGCGGCATGATCCCGATCATCAACATGCAGCTTGGCGAAGTCATCGTCGGCGGTGTCGGCGCCGGTCTCTACGGCATCCTGACGTACATCGTCGTCGCCGTCTTCGTCGCCGGCCTGATGGTCGGCCGCACCCCCGAATATCTCGGCAAGAAGATCGAGGCCAAGGAGGTCAAGATGGCGATGCTGGCAATCCTGTGCCTGCCGCTGGCGATGCTGATCTTCACCGCCATCGCTGTCGTGCTGCCGACCGGCGTGGCGTCGATGGGCAATGCCGGCCCGCACGGCTTCTCCGAGGTTCTTTATGCCTACACGTCGGGTGCGGCGAACAATGGCTCGGCCTTCGGCGGCCTCAGCGGCAACACGCCCTGGTACAACATCACCATCGGCATCGGCATGCTGATGGGCCGCTTCCTGGTCATCATCCCGGCGCTGGCCATCGCCGGCTCGCTGGTGGCGAAGAAGACGGTTCCGGCTTCCGCCGGCACCTTCCCGACCGATGGCCCGCTGTTCGTCGGGCTGCTGGTCGGCGTCATCCTGATCGTCGGTGGTCTGACCTTCTTCCCGGCGCTCGCCGTCGGGCCGATCATCGAGCATCTGGCTGGCATACACGGGCAGACCTTCTGAAGCTGTCATGCCCTGGTTCAACTCCATGCGTCGCAAGATCAGCCACGGTGGCGATCACGGGAAGGAGGAGAGGCCTCCTCCTTTCCCGACCCTGTCGACGTTTCTCGGTCTTGCGGCAGTCATGCTCGTCCTCTGGTTACTGGCCTACGGGCCGCCACACTTCTTTTTTTCGGTAACCGATCGTTCGGTGCCGTCTAACAACACCGAAGCCGGAGCTTCAAAATGAGCCGCTCGAAATCAGCAAGCATCATGGATGCCCGCATCCTGCTTCCCGCCATTGGCGGCGCCTTCCGCAAACTCGACCCGCGCACGCTGGCCAGGAACCCGGTGATGTTCGTCGTCGCCGTCGTCTCGGCGCTCACCACGGTGCTGTTCGTCAAGGACCTGGTCACCGGCGGCGGCGATCTCGGCTTCACGCTGCAGATCATCATCTGGCTGTGGTTCACCGTGCTGTTCGCCAATTTCGCCGAAGCGGTCGCCGAAGGCCGCGGCAAGGCGCAGGCGGATTCGCTGCGCAAGGCGCGCACCGAGACCCAGGCCAAGCTTTTGACCGGCGAAGACCGCACCAGATACAAACTCGTGCCCGGCACCAGCCTCAAGGTCGGCGATGCGGTGCTGGTCGAGGCTGGCGACATCATCCCGTCCGATGGCGAGGTGATCGAGGGCGTCGCTTCGGTCAACGAAGCGGCAATCACCGGCGAATCCGCACCGGTCATTCGCGAATCCGGTGGCGACCGTTCGGCGGTCACCGGCGGCACGCAGGTTTTGTCCGACTGGATCCGCGTGCGCATCACGGCCGCGTCCGGCCACACCTTCCTCGACCGCATGATCTCGCTGGTCGAAGGCGCGGAGCGCCAGAAGACGCCGAACGAGATCGCGCTCAACATCCTGCTCGTCGGCATGACGCTGATCTTCGTTCTGGCCACCGCGACGATCCCGAGTTTTGCGACCTATTCGGATGGCTACATCTCGGTCACCGTGCTCGTCGCCCTGTTCGTCACCTTGATCCCGACCACCATCGGCGCGCTGCTGTCGGCCATCGGCATTGCCGGCATGGACCGCCTGGTGCGCTTCAACGTGCTGGCTATGTCGGGCCGCGCCGTCGAGGCTGCCGGCGACGTCGACACGCTGCTGCTCGACAAGACCGGCACGATCACGCTCGGCAACCGCCAGGCGACCGAGTTCCGTCCGGTCAAGGGCGTCACCGAGCAGGAGCTGGCCGACGCGGCGCAACTCGCGTCGCTTGCCGATGAGACGCCGGAAGGCCGCTCGATCGTCGTGCTGGCCAAGGAGAAATACGCCATCCGCGCCCGCGACATGGCCACGTTGCATGCCACCTTCGTGCCCTTCACCGCGCAGACCCGCATGAGCGGCGTCGACATTGACGGCTCTTCGGTGCGCAAGGGCGCGGTCGATTCCGTGCTTGCCCATGTCAGCCAGTCGACGGTCGCCGCCCACGCGACGCGGCCCGGCAGCGATACCGTCAGGGATCTTCAGGCGATCGCCGACGAGATCGCCAAGTCGGGCGGCACGCCGCTGGCTGTCGAGCGCGACGGGCGCCTGCTCGGCGTCGTCCACCTCAAGGACATCGTCAAGGGCGGCATCAGGGAGCGCTTTGCCGAACTGCGCAAGATGGGCATCCGCACGGTGATGATCACCGGCGACAATCCGATGACGGCGGCGGCCATTGCCGCGGAGGCCGGCGTCGACGACTTCCTCGCCCAGGCGACGCCCGAGGACAAGCTCAAGCTGATCCGCGACGAGCAGGCCAAGGGCAAGCTGGTCGCCATGTGCGGCGACGGCACCAACGATGCGCCGGCCCTTGCCCAGGCCGATGTCGGCGTCGCCATGAACACCGGCACGGTCGCCGCCCGCGAGGCCGGCAACATGGTCGACCTCGACAGCGATCCGACCAAGCTCATCGAGATCGTCGAAATCGGCAAGGCGCTGCTGATGACGCGCGGCTCGCTGACGACTTTCTCCATCGCCAACGACGTCGCCAAGTATTTCGCCATCATCCCGGCGATGTTCGCGGCCTTCTACATCGCGCCGGGGCAGACCACGGGCCCGTTGCAGGCACTCAATGTCATGCATCTGGCGACGCCGCAGAGTGCTATCCTGTCAGCCATCATCTTCAACGCGCTGATCATCATCGCACTGATCCCGCTGTCGCTGAAAGGCGTCAAATACCGTGCCATCGGCGCCGGCGCGCTGCTCAGCCGCAACCTGCTCGTCTATGGTCTCGGCGGCATCATCGTCCCGTTCGTCGGCATCAAGGCGATCGACATGATCGTCACCTCACTCGGCCTCGCTTAACTCTTTGTTTTAACGCAATTCCGGACGGAAAACCGTTTCACGCTTTTCCTGGAATTGCTCTGAGGAATATGTCCATGCTCACCCAGATAAGACCCGCGATCATCATGATCGTCTTCTTCACGGTGCTGACCGGCCTGATCTATCCATTGGGCATGACCGGAATCGCCCAGGCGCTGTTCCCGCGCCAGGCCAATGGCAGCCTGATCGAGAAGGACGGCAAGGTCATCGGCTCCGAACTGATCGGCCAGGGCTTTGCCAGCGACCGCTATTTCCATGGTCGCCCCTCGGCTGCCGGCGACGGCTACAATGCCGCCGCGTCGAGCGGCAGCAATTTAGGTCCGACCAACCCCAAGCTGATCGACCGCATCAAGGGCGACGCGGAAAAGCTGAAGGCGGAGAATCCGAACCAGCCCGTCCCGATCGATCTGGTCACCACCTCCGGCAGTGGCCTCGATCCTGATATCAGTCCCGAAGCGGCCTACTTCCAGGTTGCCCGGGTGGCGAAGGCCAGGGGGATCGATGAAGCCAGGGTCAAGGCGCTTGTCGACCGCCAGGTCGAGGGCAGGGAACTCGGCTTCATGGGCGAACCGGCGGTCAATGTGCTTGGTCTCAATCTTGCGCTGGACGCCGCAAAATAGGGAATGGCGGCGGCCAGGGATCGACAGTGTCCCCGGCGCCATCCATGATCGATCCTGATGCCGGACGACAGAAGCAACGACACCAGACCCTCTCCCGACGCGCTGCTCGATCATGCCGAGCGGGAGGGACGCGGCCGTTTGCGGATATTCCTCGGCGCCGCGCCGGGCGTCGGCAAAACCTACGAAATGCTGATGTCGGGCCGCGCCCGACTGGCCGACGGCGTCGACGTGGTGATCGGCATCGTCGAGACGCATGGCCGTAAGGAAACGCTGGCCCTGGTCGAGGGCTATGAGGTCATTGCGCGCCGCAAGGTCGACTACAAAGGGCGCATCCTTGACGAGATGGATATCGACGCCATCCTTGCCCGGCGTCCGGCGCTGGTTCTCGTCGACGAGCTCGCCCATACCAACGCGCCCGGCAGCCGCCATCCCAAGCGCTATCTCGACGTTCAGGAAATCCTGACGCACGGCATCGACGTCTACACGACGCTCAACATCCAGCATGTCGAAAGCCTGAACGACGTCGTCGCCCAGATCACCAAGGTCAGGGTGCGCGAAACGGTTCCCGATTCCATCATCGACCAGGCCGACGATGTCGAGATCATCGATCTTACCCCCGACGACCTGATCAAACGGCTCGAGGAAGGCAAGGTCTATTTCCCCAACACCGCCCAGCGCGCGATCGAGAACTACTTCTCGCCCGGCAACCTGACGGCGCTCAGAGAGCTGGCGCTGCGCCGAACCGCACAGCGCGTCGACGACCAGTTGCTGATCCATATGCAGGCCCATGCTATTCCCGGACCATGGGCTGCCGGGGAAAGGGTTCTCGTCTGCCTCGACGCGCGTCCGGGAGGAGCGGCCCGCGTCCGCTATGCGCGCAGGCTGGCCGACCGGCTGCGTGCCCCCTGGACGGCGCTGCATGTCGATAGCCCGCGCTCGGCCAGTATGCCCGAAGAGGATAAGGACCGGCTCGCAAACAACCTGCGCCTCGCCCAGCAGCTTGGCGCCGAGGTAACGACCATTCCGGGGCAGAATGTAGCGCAGGACATCGTGCGTTACGCGACGGCGAACAACTTCACCCATATCGTGGTCGGCAGGCCGACCCGGTCGCGCTGGCGGGAATTGATCGAAGGCTCGCTCACCTATGATCTCATCCGCAATGCCGGCGACATCAGCGTCCATGTCATTTCGGGAAACGAACGCGGCACGGAGGCGGCGTCGAGGAGCGTCAGGGCGGCGGACGAGCAGTGGCAGTTCGAGATCTGGCCCTATCTAAAGGCCACGGCATTTGTCGTGGGCTCGCTCGCCTTCGCCATGCTTCTCGACCAGTTTCTCGACGTTCGCAATCTGGCGATCATCTTTCTCATCGCGGTGCTGGCATCGGCGGTGACCGGTGGCCTGTGGGCGGCTCTGTATGCCTGTTTCGTCAGCGCCCTTGCCTTCAACTATTTCTTCCTGGAACCGCGCTACACGCTGACCATCCGGGATCCGGAAAGCATTGTCGCGCTCGGCGTGTTCCTGGTTGTCGCCGTTATCGCCAGCAATCTGACGGCGCGCGTGCAGCGCCAGGCGGTCGCCGCCCGCTCACGGGCGCGGGCGACAGAGGACATCTACCTCTTTTCGAAGAAGCTTGCCGGTGCCGGCACGCTCGACGACGTTCTCTGGGCCACCGCTTTCCAGATCGCCTCGATGCTGAAGCTGCGGGTGGTGCTGCTTTTGCCGGAAGACGGAACGATCACCGTCAAGGCCGGCTATCCGCCTGACGACACGCTGGCCGAAGCCGACATCGCCGCCGCCCGCTGGGCGTGGGAGCACAACCGTGCCGCGGGTCGCGGCGCCGACACGCTTCCCGGCGCCAAGCGCCTCTACCTTCCCTTGCGAACCGGGCGCACGGCAATCGGCGTCGTCGGCCTCGACAATGACAAGCAGGGACCGTTGCTGACGCCCGAGCAACAGCGCCTGCTCGACGCGCTGGCCGACCAGGCGGCTGTCGCCATCGAGCGTATCCAGCTGGTCGCCGACGTCGACCGCGCCAAGCTCGCCGCCGAGGCGGACCGGCTGCGCTCGGCACTGCTTACCTCGATCTCGCATGATTTGAAGACGCCGCTCGCAGCCATCATGGGCGCGGCCGGCACGCTGCGGGAATTCGCACCGGCACTTCCCGAACAGGACCGGGCGGAGCTGTTGACGACCGTGCTCGATGAATCCGAGCGGCTGAACCGCTTCATCGCCAATCTGCTCGACATGACCAAGATCGAGTCCGGTGCGATGGAGCCGAACTTTGCCTTCCACTATGTCGGCGACATCGTCGGCTCTGCCTTGCAGCGGGCCAGGAAAATCATCGGCGAGCACAAGATCGAGACGGACATCCCCTCGGATCTGCCGATGTTGAAGGTCGATCCCGTGCTGTTCGAGCAGGCGCTGTTCAATCTCCTCGACAATGCAGCGAAATACGCGCCGGCCGGCTCTACGATCCGCGTGCAGGGCTGGACCGACAATGGTTCTGTCCTCCTGCAGGTCATGGATGAAGGGCCGGGCACCCCCCCCGGCGATCTGGAACGAATTTTCGATACCTTCTACCGGGTGCGCAAGCGCGATCAGATCCGCGCCGGCACCGGGCTCGGGCTCTCGATCTGCCGTGGCTTCATCGAGGCGATGGGTGGGACGATCATAGCGGCAAACCGGACCGATCGTTCGGGCGCGGTCTTCACCATCAAGATGCCTAAGCCGGCCAACCCGCCCGATCTCGACGCCTCCGCCACGGATGATGTGGGTGACTTGGCATGACAAACTCGAACGTGAGGATACTGGTCGTCGATGACGAGCCGCCGATCCGAAAGCTGCTGCGTGTCGGGCTCGGCAGCCAAGGCTACGCGATCAGCGAGGCGCCGAACGCCAAAGCGGCGATCGAGCTGATGGAGGCTGAGAAGCCGGACCTTGTGCTGCTCGACCTTGGCCTGCCCGGTATGAGCGGCCATGAGCTGTTGCGCAAATGGCGTGACGACGGCTTCGACATTCCGGTGGTCATTCTGTCGAGCCGCACCGACGAGGCCGGCATCGTCCAGGCTCTTGAGCTCGGCGCAGACGACTATGTCACCAAGCCGTTCGGCATGAACGAACTGGTCGCGCGCATCCGCGTGGCGCTGCGGCACAAATTCCAGCAACAGGGCGAGAAGCCTGTTTTCCAGACCGGCGACCTGTCCGTCGATCTGGTCAAGCGCATCGTCAAGGTCGAGGGCAAGGACGTAAAGCTCTCGCCGAAGGAGTACGATATCCTGCGCATCCTCGTGCAGCATGCAGGCAAGGTGCTGACCCACCATTTCCTGTTGAAGCAGGTCTGGGGCGATTCGACCGACGTGCAGTATCTCAGGGTCTATGTCCGGCAGCTCAGGCAGAAGATCGAGAAGACCCCCGACCAGCCGCGCTACATCACCACCGAGACCGGCGTCGGCTATCGCCTGCGCGAGGTCGAGTAAGCCAGGACCCCGGTCTAGCCAACAGCCTCTTGCAGTCGATTTGCTGTTGTCGATGCCCGCAGAGCCGCCAGGCAGCCGACAATGCCGAGCGGCACGAAGGCAAGAAACAGCCAGGACGCGACATTCGCCGCCGCGTCGTGGTTCAAGCCTTGCGAAAAGCCGCTGGCGTTGGCGACGATGCCGGCGAGTGCGGCACCCACGGCATAGCCGATGCGCTGCATGGTCGGCACCGCCGCCGAGGCGATGGTCTGCTCGCTTTCAGGCGCGGAGGCGACGATGACGCGCGTCAGGAATGGCCAGGCGACGCCGAAGCCGCCGCCCTGCAGCAGCGCGCAGATCAGGATCAGCGGGATGGAGCCTAGTACCTCTGCACAGGGATTATGACTCTTTGGCCGTTGGCTTTGGATAGGCCTTGGCCAATTTAAGGCGCGCTTGTTCGGTTGAGAACATCCAGTTGATGCGGGCG